>CAMIXP010000037.1 GCA_946402785.1 uncultured Caryophanales bacterium
TGGAATTATCGTTTATGTTGCAATCCGCTTTAAGTTTAGTTATGCCGTAGGTGGCGTTGTTGCATTACTTCACGATGTACTAATCATGTTTAGTGTATTTGCTATTTGTAGATTCCAAGTTAGTTCTATGTTTATCGCAGCTGTTCTTGCAATTATCGGATATTCTATCAATGATACGATTGTATCGTTTGACCGTATTCGTGAAAATGTAAGAAATTATGATGAAAAGAAATTAAATGCTGACAAATTAGAAGAGTTAGCTAATCGTAGTATTCAAGAGACGTTTACTAGAACAATCTATACAACGATTACAACATTACTTCCTGTTGTTATCTTGATGGTTTTAGGTTCATCTGGAATCTTTACTTTCAATGTAGCTATGTTAATTGGTTTAATTGCTGGTACTTATTCTTCTATCTTTATCGCTACTGTATTCTTCTTAATGATTGAGAAGAGAAGTTTAGGTAAACCTAAAAAAGAAAAGAAAGAAAATAAAGATGAACTAGAAGAAAAGAAGATCAAAGGAATCAATTGTTAATTTAAAAAAATGAATTGAGGGGAGATGAGTTCTTTGTCAAAAAATTTAGATGATGTAAAAATTGAAGATGTACTTGAAAAAGTTCGCTCTTATATCGAAGATGAAGAACAAATCCAAGTTATCCAAAAAGCTTATGAATTTGCTAATAATAAGCATAAAGGGCAATATCGAAAAAGTGGGGAGGCATTTATATGCCACCCTTTAAATGTTGCTTTAATCCTTACGACGATTTATGCTGATTATGAGACAATTTCTGCTGGTTTAATGCATGATGTATTAGAAGATTGCGATTGTACACCAGAAGAAATGGAAGAAGCTTTTGGACCTGTCATTACGAAATTAGTAAAAGGGGTTACTAAATTAAGTAATATTAATTTCTCTACGGAGAATGAATATTTAATCGATTATTACAAAAAGATTATTGTTGGTATGAGTGAAGATGTTCGTGTGATTATTGTTAAACTAGCTGATAGACTTCATAATATGAGAACACTTTGGGCGATTCCAGAAGATCGTCAAAAAGTAAAAGCACATGAATCGTTAGAGATATTTGCTCCCATTGCTCACCACTTAGGTATTCATAAGATTAAGAGTGAATTAGATGATTTATCTCTACGTTATTTAAAACCAGATGTATTTTATGATATTGCAGAAAAATTAAACAAGACCAAGATTGAGAGAGATCGAATTGTTTATGATATGCAAAATGAAATTACAGATTTATTAAATGAACATCATATTCCACATGAGATTAAAGGACGTAGTAAATCGATTTATAGTATTTATAATAAACTAGATAAAGGTAAAAAGTTTAGTGATATTTATGACTTATTAGCTTTAAGAATCTTAGTTAATACAGAACAAGAATGTTACTTAACACTTGGTTTAATTCATAGTAAATTTAGACCTTTACCAAAACGTTTTAAAGATTATATTGCGATGCCAAAACCTAATATGTATCAATCTCTACATACAACAGTATTTGGAATTGAAGGATATTTATTTGAGATTCAAATTCGTACGTATGAGATGGATGAAGTTGCGGAAAATGGTATTGCGGCTCACTGGTCTTATAAGGAAAATAAGGGTAGTAAAACAGCTGCCAACCTTACGAGTACCACTGAACAAAAATTACAATTCTTTAAATCTATTATTGATTTAAGTCATGATAAAATGACGAATGAAGAATTTGTAAATAGTGTTAAAGATGAAGTATTAAATAATAATATTTATTGTTTTACTCCTAAGGGAGATGTTATTGAACTTCCTCGTGGAGCAACTCCATTAGACTTTGCCTATAAGATTCATACCAAAGTAGGGGAAACTACTGTTGGAGCGATTGTTAATAATAATATTGTTCCTTTGGACTATGAACTACAAGATAGTGATATTGTTAAAATTAATACCAATAAAAGTTCTACTCCTTCTAAAGAGTGGATCAATATGGCTAAGTGTAGTACGACAAAAAGTAAAATTAAAGCATTCTTTACGAAGAATGAAAGAGAAGTTTATATTGAACGTGGTAAATATACGTTAGAAAAAGAATTACGTAAGAGAAAATTGGTATTCTCTGAGTTCTTAACGGACGAGAATGTTCAAAAGATTTGTGAAGATATTCATGTTGAAAACTTAGATGAAATTTATCTTGCGATTGGTAATGGAAAAGCAACTGTTAATGGTGTTATCAATGTGATTCATAAAGAGGAAGAGCCAGTACCAAAGATTGTTAAGACTCCTCCTAAAAATACAGATGCTGATATTATTGTTAGTGGTATTGATAAAGTTAAGGTTAACTTAGCTAATTGTTGTAACCCTGTTTATGGGGATGAAATTATTGGTTATATTACGAAAGGTAATGGTATTTCTATCCATAGAATTACTTGCCATAACTTAGAGAATGTTGATGAAAGAATTGTCGATGTTAGTTGGAATGATAATTCTAATAAGAGATATTTAACTTGTTTATTGTTATATCTTGGGGATAATGAAAACCATATGCTTGATATTGTTCAATCTGTTTCTATGATGAACATTAGTGTGGATGGTATTAAAGTGATGAATAAGGGAGACAAGTGTACGTATGAATTAGAGTGCTATGTTACGGGACTTGATCAATTAAATAAATTAATCTTGAATTTGGAAAAACATCGCTATGTTGAGCGAGTAGAGAGGGCGATGCGATGAGAGTTTTAGTACAAAGAAGTGGAAAATCTTCTGTTAGTGTTGATGGAAAAGTTGTTGGTAAAATCGATCGTGGACTTGTTCTACTAGTTGGTTTTACGGATGGAGACTCTATGAGTCAAATTGAGTATTTGGCTAAGCGAGTTGCGAACTTACGTATTTTTGATGATGAGAATGGGGTTATGAATAAGAGTATTTTGGAAGTAGGGGGAGATATTCTTTCTATTTCACAATTTACTTTATATGCAGATACCCATAAAGGAAATCGACCAAGTTATATCAATGCGATGAAAGGGGAAGAATCTACCAAGTTATATGACTTATTTAATGAAGAAATGAGAAAATATTGCAAAGTAGAGACTGGTATCTTTGGTGCGGATATGACAGTTGAAATTACGAATATTGGTCCTACTACTATTCTATTAGAGAGGTGATAGGATGAAAAAGAATCAGTTCAATTATCGTATTATCAATCTTTTAGCTTTTGTTGCTTTGATCTATGTTGTTGTTCATACAGCAGGAGCTTGTTGGGATATTATCAAATATATATTTAAGATTCTTTCTCCTTTTATTATAGGATTTGCTTTTGCTTATGCTTTTACACCACTTGTTTTGTGGTTAGAGAAGAAAGGATTTAAAAAAAGTCTTGCTATTACAACTGTGATTATTGGACTTGTTATTTTCTTAGGAGGACTTTTATGGATTACTCTTCCGCTATTATATGATCAATTATCTTTGGTTATTAAAATGATTGCGGAAGTTGTTTCAAACTTAGAAGTGAAATATGATTTTAATTTAGGTAGTTATGAATTTAAAATTACAGATTACTTAAATACTGTTTTGAAAGATGTAGGAAGTCTTGTTTCTACGAGTGGAATTGATTTTATTAATAAGTCAATTGGATTTATTGGTAAGTTTATTGTAGGATTCGTTGGATTTGTTTATTTCTTAATTGATATGGATAAGATTCGTGCTTCTTTAAAAGATTGGCTTCAATCTATTAGTATGAGATCTTTTGATTATATTCAATTAATGGATGGGGAGATTACGAATTACTTAAAAGGATTAGAAATCTTTATGGTGATTCAATTCTTTGAATATAGTTTCTTATTCTTAGTTACAGGACATCCAAACTGGTTAATCTTAGGAATTCTTGCTTGTGTCACAACGGTCATTCCTTACTTTGGTGGATTAATTACGAATATTATTGCGATTATTCTTGCCTCTGTTGTGTCAACGAAACTTGTTATTTTAACAGTCCTTATTTGTTTAATTTTTCCACAGATTGATGGATATTTTATTTCACCAAAGGTATATGGTAAGACTACGAATGTTAATCCGTTGATTGTTATTATGGTAGTATCCATTGGTGGAAGTATTGCAGGAATTGGTGGTATTATTGCTGCTTTACCAGTATACTTATTATTAAGAACCACATATCATTTCTTTGAGAAAGATTTGAAAAAGGGAATGGGTAATTTAAAGAGAACAATTTAGTTCTCTTTTTTCTTTCCACAGATTAACGTTTCTTGACAGTTAATTTTTTGTAAATTCCATGACAAATTTCGTTTCTGTATTATAATAGAATTATAAAGGTAGCAAAGGAGATGATAGTGATGATTGTTTACTTATATCTAGCCATTATAATTGTAGTTTCTATCGTTACAGGCGTTATTGTCACTATTATCGAAAGAAAAGGGTTCTATCCAAAAGTACAAAAACAAGAAAAGCCTGTGAAAGAGTCGAAAAAACAACGCGAATATCAAGAAGAACCTATTATTACGAATGCTGTTACCATTATGAATATGAAACCAATTCATTTAGAAGATGAAGAAGAGGTTAGTTCTTATGACGAACCAGTCTTGTTATCTTCTTATACAGTGGATTTGAGTGATGTTGTTAAGGATATACAAGCACAAAAGAAAAAAGATCAAACAGAAATATTAGATGATACCTTTATTAAAAATGAGGGATTGGTATGAAAGTAATCCAGAAAATCCTTCTTGCTCTTTTATTTGTGCTATTAATTCCTTATCAAATTATTAATTTATTTATTAAAGGTTTTAAAACATTATCCTTGTTTTTATCACGAGGATTTTATTTCTATTTTGAAAAAATATGTGAGGGCTTAAAATCCATTACGCATATTTCTTTTTTTCAAAATGCTTCCGAGTATTTTAAAAGAAGACAAGAACAACCAAGTCATATTGTTTTGATTATTGTTTGGTTTTTAACATTTATTTATCTATTTGATTCTTTCTATGTAGATAAACATAATTTAGTAGAGAGTCTTCCAGAACCATCTAAGAGAGTTCAAGAAGAGATGGTTGTTCAACAAGAAGATGAGAATTTATTATTAAGTAAAGAATTCAATTTATATCGTGTCTACAATAAATATCAATTATCCGATATTCATTTTGATAAATTAAGAGAAGCGAATCAAGATACCGTTGCGTGGATTATTGTAGAGGGTACGAATATTAATTATCCGATTGTTCAAACAGATAATAATGATTATTATTTAAGTCATTCTTTTGATCATTCTTATTCTACGAGTGGTTGGACTTTTATGGATTTCCGTAATGATAGTTTGATGAATGATCATAATACGATTTTCTATGGACATAATTTGTTTAATGGAACGGCTTTTGGTAGTTTAAGTAATATTTTTAGAACCAATCATTCTAACTTACAAATTATGATTTTAACAGCAGATGGAAAAATGTATACGTATCAAGTATTCTCTGCTTATGAGATTGATCCAGAAATCTATTATCTACAGACGGTATTCTATAGTGATACCAGTTATCGACATTTCTTAGATACGTTAGCAAGCCGTAATACGATTGGGGTGGATACTTCCGTTGATGTGAAAGATAAAATTATTACGCTTTCTACTTGTACAGATGATAATAGTGGAAGAAAAGTTATTCATGCGAAATTAATTGATATGAAAGATTTAGGAAACTAAATCTTTTTTATTTTGGAAAAATCATTTATAATAGTAAGTCAAATGAGTTGATTGTATGTTAAATCGTGATTTAAAACCTTTATATCAAAAACTAGAACAAGCTAAAAAAGATGTATTACGTCTTCAAGATGATGATGACTTATTAGCAATGGGTAATTACATTGGAAATTTGTATCTTGCGTTAGCTTGTATGGGTGATATGGAAATAAAACCTGATAAGAATAAGTTTTTAGGTAGTTCTGAAAATTATAAACGTTTTATTGATCATTTAAATGTTTATAATGATCAGTTATTAGAAAACTTTCTTTTAAATAAAGACTTTCATGCATCTTATATTGGGGAAGTATTACCGGAAATAGAAGAGGAATTACCTGGCCTTTGTGAGTTACCAGAAGTAGATAGCTATCAATTATCTCCTCAAGAGTTTGCGGACATTTTATATGGGTTTTTAGAAAGTATTGGACTTGTACCTTTATTTGAACGATATATGGATGAAAAGAGAATTCATCATACGATTGTCGGAGTAAGTGGGTCTAATTTGGGTTCTACTCTTCATAATCCTTTTCGACATGATACGGATTTATTTGTGAAACAATTTGAACCTACTTATAATCATATGACGACATTGGTTCATGAACTTGGTCATGCCTATGATTTAGAACAATTTCATGGAAATATAAAAGAATATAATACATACTTTTATTTATCTTATTATGGGGAAGTGATTTCTCGATTAGTTGAGAGACTTCTTCACCGATATTGTTTGAAGAATGGACTTGTTCTTCCACTGGTGAAGAGTGCTTATGTTGATTATCAGGAATTAAACCATGATTATTATATTTGTGGTTATATTCTTAGTTTATTAACTCCTGAGATGTTGAAAAATGATTGTAATGATGCGGCTGCTATAGTGAAACAAGTAAAAGATTATTTTATAGAGGGATCTCCTGTTGAGAAGTTTGTTAAAACGGCTCAAGAATTATCGATGCCAGAGGCTTATCCTTATCTATATGGAGATGTTCTTTCTATGTTTTTAGCAGATGATGTAGAAAAGAATGGAATGAATAGTGAAATGATGCAATATTTCTTTTCTCATCGAGCAGAGCCTTTTCAAGAAGAGTTTTTAAGAGAATGTGGCTTTGGACCAGGAAATTATGCAAAATTGTATCGAAAAGAGGTAGAACTTGCGAAAAAATAATTGTTTTTTTCCCTGTTTTGATTTATAATTGAGATATCTTCGTGGGAAAGAGTATCTTTTATACGATTGATAGAGAGAGCATGGTTGGTGGAAATGCTTATGATGGTAAAAGAGAAGACATCCAAAAAGTGCGAAGCGTGTATTTCGCGTTAAGAATTGAATGAGTAAAAATAAGGTGGCACCACGCGATATGCGTCCTTTGGGTTGTCACCTTTTTTCTTTTAAAGGAGGAAAGCATATGATACAAAGACAAAAAGGTTGTAATGACATTTATGGAAGGGAAGCAAAAGTTTGGAAGTATATTGATCATGTAATTGATGCATTGATGGAAAAATATAACTACAATTACATTCGTACTCCTATTTTTGAAGCAACAGAATTATTCCATAGAGGTGTTGGAGAAACAACGGATATTGTTACAAAAGAAAGTTATGATTTTGAAGATAAGGGTGGAAGAAACATTACTCTTAGACCAGAGGGTACAGCAGGAGTTGTTCGTGCTTATATCGAAAATAAGATGTATGGAGATCCTAATCAACCAGTAAAGGTTTACTATAATGGTACGATGTATCGTTATGAAAGACCACAATCTGGAAGAGATAGAGAGTTAACTCAATTTGGTATGGAAATTCTAGGTAGTGATGATCCACTTAGTGATGCTGAAATTATTAGTGCTGCTGTTAATCTTTATAAAGCATTAGGCTTAAAAGAAATAAAAGTTAACATCAATAGTTTAGGAGATAATGCTTCTCGTGAAGCATATCGTAATGCCTTGGTTGAATACTTCAAACCACATATCAAAGATTTCTGTGAGGATTGTCAAGAAAGATTAGAAAAGAATCCACTTCGTATTTTAGATTGTAAGGTAGATAAAGATAATGAAGTATTAAAGAATGCTCCTAAGACTCTAGATTACTTAAATGAAGAATCAAGAGACCGTTTTGAACAAGTACAAGATTTCTTAGATATTATGCAAATTGAATATACAATTGATCCTAATATCGTAAGAGGACTTGATTACTATAACCATACGGTATTTGAAATTGAAGCGAAAGTAGAAGGTTTTGGTTCTAACAATGTACTTGGTGGTGGAGGAAGATACAATGGACTTGTTAATCAACTAGATGGACCAGAAACTCCATGTGTTGGATTCGCAACCGGTATTGGTAGACTTGCAATGGCTCTTGAACTTGAAAAAGTTGATTTACCACTTGTTGATTCTGTTGATTTATTCTTGATGTATGTTAATGAAGATGAAAAGAAAAATGCAGCATACTTAGCACAAGAATTAAGAATGAATGGATTTATTGTGGAAACAGAATATACAGGTCGCGGATTAAAGGCACAATTTAAACAAGCTGATCGTTTGAATGCTAGATTTGTATGTGTTTTAAATAGTGAAGATTTAAATAACAATGAAGTTAAGATTAAGAATAATAAAACAAAAGAAGAAGAAATTATTTCTTTAGATGCCTTGATTTATTATTTAGATGAAAAGTTAAGAGATTTTGAAGAAGAAGAGGATGAATGCGACTGTGGTTGCGGACATCATCATGATGAAGAACATGAATGTTGTGGTGGACATGGAGAATGTGGATGTCACCATCACGAGGAGGAATAAACATGAAAATATTAGTAGATGAATTAAAAGATTATGTAGGAAAAGAAATTACTTTTTCTGGATTTGTAGATGCTATTCGTGATAAGAAATGGGTTATGTTTGTTATCTTAAGAGATAATACAGGTAAACTACAAATGACCATTGAAAAGAGTGAAGAGAAGAACCAAGAATTATTAGAGATTATGGCTAATACAACCGTAGAATCTACTGTAAAAGTAACGGGACTTCTTCAAGAAAATGAAGCTGTTAAATTAGGTGGTATGGAGTTAATTCCAAGTAAGATTGAAATTACTTCCAAAGCAGAACCACTTCCATTTGATTTTAATAACTTAGATGGAGTAAATATTGATACGAGAATGGACTTTAGATGGTTAGACTTACGTAATGAAAAGAATATGTTAGTAAGACAAATTGAATCTTGTTTTATTGAAGCTATGAGAGATTTCTTATATAAGAATCGTTTTACGGAGATTCATACTCCTAAATTAATTGGAGCTGCCAGTGAATCTGGAAGTAGTGTATTCAAGGTTAAATATTTTGACCGTGATGCGTTCCTTGCACAAAGCCCACAATTCTATAAACAAATGGCTATGGCTGCTGGTATGAATCGTATCTTTGAAGTTGCTCCTTGTTTTCGAGCAGAAAATTCTAATACGAATCGTCATGCAACAGAGTTTACTTCTTTTGACTTAGAGTTTTCTTATATTGATTCTTATGAAGATGTTATGAGTTTAGAAGAAGATCTATTAATTGCAGGACTTACCAAAGTAAAAGAGGAATACGGGGAAAGAATTAAAGAAGTATTTGGAAATGAAGTTATTGTTCCAAAGAAACCATTCCCTAGAATGAGATTACAAGATTTATATCAAGAATTACATGATCGTTATGGATTTGATATTCCAAAAGAAGATATTGGAGATATGAATGCAGAAGCTGAGAAATTAACTTTCAAATTAGCTCAAGAAAAATTTGATTCTGAGTTTATGTTTGTCGTTGATTATGCTGCTACGAAACGTCCTTTCTATCATATGAGAGATGAAAATGGTAAACTTCAAGGTTATGACTTAATTTGGAGAGGTACTGAAATTACTTCTGGTGCTCAAAGAGAACATCGTTATGATGAACTTGTTAAGAATGCCAAAGAAAAGGGATTAGGAAAAGACGTTGAATTCTATCTACAATTCTTTAAATATGGTTGTCCTCCACATGGTGGATTTGCTATTGGTGTAGATAGACTTACAATGTTATTAACGGGATTAACGATTAAAGAAACACAATTCTTATTCCGTGGACCTAATCGATTAGAACCATAAAGTAAAAAGAACAGAAATGTTCTTTTTTTCTTTTGATACTATGGTATAATGACTATATAGTAGGTGATGATATGAGAAAAAGAAAAAAATCCCTATTGTTTGGATTCCTATTGATTTTCTTTTCTATGGGTTTGGGTTATGCTTTTTTAACTACGACTTTAAACATAGAAGGTATTGCTGATATTGATCGTAATACATGGAATATTTATTGGGATAACGTAGTAGTAACAGATGGATCTGTTGCAGCTAGTACACCTGTTATTGATACGAATATGACGACTGTTACTTTTAGTGTTCATTTAAGCCAACCGGGAGATTTCTATGAATTCACAATTGATGCGAAGAATGATGGAACGATTGATGCTATGGTGGATACGGTTGTGAGAACGATTGATGGTGGAAATACTATTCCCAGTTATTTAAGTTATACAGTTCTTTATGCAGATGGTGGGGGAGAAATACTTCCTAAACATGCTTTATTAACTAATCAAAAGCATACCTATCGTGTTCGAGTAGAATATAATTCAGATATTAATGCGAATGAATTACCTTCGACAGCTCAATCATTGGATATGCAATTTCAAATAACTTATATACAAGCCGATAGTAGTGCTATTCGAATTAGAAGTCCATTCTATACATATTATAGTTTGAATATTGGAAATGCCTTACCAGCAAATGCCTTTTATTATTACAATTATCAAGACTCTATTAATGCTTATGGCCATGATATATTTTTAAAATTAACTTATGATAATAATGTGATTTCTTCTGCTTCTATTGGATTTGTATTTAATAATCAAGTTTATTATTTACTAGTTCATAAAGAAGGAGCTTATGAAACTAATAAGGCTATGCTTAGTCAGTTG
>CAMIXP010000038.1 GCA_946402785.1 uncultured Caryophanales bacterium
AGCTAACTTTTCGGTTAGCTATTTTTAATTTCTTTGTTGGAAATGAATTTCTACGTTTACTTTGGTTGTTCGATACTCATCGTTTAGTGCATATTCTGTATCTTGTTGATTGTTCATGGTGTTGGTTGCACTGTCGTCCCATTCAAAGAAAATTCTTACTTTTGTTTCCGGTGTATTTTTAATGATGGTTCCGGTTATTCCGTTTGTACTGTTATAATTTACGGCAGTACCATCATTGATGGCATATCTTTTTAAAACTAAATCGGTTAGGGGAGTTTCTTCATCGATTGATCCCGTAATCGTAAAATTAAAATCAACATCTACATTCGTTGCATCAATGATGATATCAAAGTATCCACTCGATCCTGGAGCAATTGTTCCTGCTTTGACGTAGTTATTTGCATAAAATGCAGGAATAATAGTATTGGTTAAAGTTGATTGTGTATTAATTGCTTCATCATTTACCTTGATATTCCAACTAGCAATGGTTCCTTCCATTTCTGCTTCTGTTTGCCTTCGATACTTGGCATAAGATGTTTGGAATAGGTAAACAAGAGTAATACCTACAATGACTACAAATGTGAGGATGAACATTAAATCATTTTTTCTTTTCATAGTCTCACCTATTATTATTTTAACATAATGAATAACATTTTGATACATTTTTCTTTCTTGTGATACACTATTAATAGGTGATTCTCATGGAGTTAGAAAATCAATTTCGATATTTAGTTGGAGGATATTATGGAGTTTCATTAATCGATGAATATCCTTTAAAAGAATTTGTTTTGAAAGATATTGAAGAATATATTCGAAATTTTGTTGAAATCAATCCAATTGATTCCTTTGATTATCAAAGGGAAGCGGAGCTTGTAAAAGAAAATGTATCAGAGAGAGTAAAACTACAAGATGCCTTGCTTGTTTTAAACAAGATTCATGGATCGATGGATTTGGTGTTTCTTATTAAGCAAAAATTGAAACAATATGAACGAAAATAAATTGACATTTACACTTTACACAAAATGAAATACAACTTTCATTTATTTTCTAGGTATGTTATATTTTATGTATAAGGTAGGGATTGAAATGAAACGTTTTTTTAAATTATCTTTTCTCTTCGTAGCGGTTGCATTTTTATGTACAGCTTGTGAAGGTGACGTAACAAGAGCTCTTCGTCATGAAGGTTTTGCGATTGGTGAAGATTTTGTATGTGAAGCATTCTTTGATGAGACTTATACAGATAAAATTCGTTACTTAACAGGTACTAAAATTATTACGACTTCTGGACGTATTTATGAAGTTTCTTTAGGAAAGAAATATGCGAATGGTAGTCACTGTAAAGTAGCAGAGACACAAATACGTGTTGTATCTATATTTGACAATCGTATTGTCAAAGCAGACGATGGAAAATTATATTCTTTAAATGATGAGAATAATATGCTTGCTTATACGGAAATTACAGATGCGGATAATTCTTATGCCATTTATCGATTATTATTAGATCCAGAAGGAACGATTAAAGTTATTACGGCAGATAGTAGTAATGGTATTTACTATGTATTAAAGAGTGACGGAAATGTATATGGAGTTACCATTTCTCAACAAGATCATAATCAACCTCCTGTCATTGCGGGAAGTGTTGTTGTCTATAATAAAGATGATTACCAAGGTAATATTGTAGACTTTAACTATAGTGGTATGAGTGCTGCGACTTTCGTACGTACCGAGAATAAAGTGTTCCATATGAAAGCGATGAACGTAGATGAATGTACAAAATATGCAGATGTACCATGTGATTATCAAATGGTAGAAGCACCTGTATTTGAAGAAAACAAAGATTATATCCTTGTTTATAACGGAAGTATGGTTATTACCACTTATAAGAAAACATTTACTTTACAAGGTTAAGCAAAAGACGAGTCTTTTGCTTTTTTCTTTTCTATGTTATACTATGTTGGAATTGAGGTGGCTTTATGACGATTAGTGATCAATGGAAAGACTATGAATTAATTGATGCATCTTTGGGTATGAAATATGAACGATGGGGAGACATCTTTCTATTAAGACCAGATCCTCAAGTTATTTGGAACAATGGTAATTTAGAGGAAAAGTATCAAGGAAAAATTGATGCGATTTATCATCGTAGTAATAAAGGGGGAGGAAGCTGGGAAAACTTAAAAAGTGTTCCTTCTTCTTGGATGATTCATTATAACAATTTATCTTTCCATATTAAACAAATGGGATTTAAACATACTGGTTTATTTCCAGAGCAAGCTGTGAATTGGGATTTTATGATTTCTAAAATCAAGAATGCTGGTCGTGAGATTCGTGTATTGAATTTATTCGCTTATACGGGAGGAGCAACGGTTGCGTGTTTATCTGCTGGTGCTCATGTGACTCATGTAGATTCTTCTCGTGGTATGGTCGATTGGTGCAAAGAGAATGTCAATAGTAGTGGATATCAAGGAGATCATGTCCGTTATATTGTCGATGATGTTGTGAAGTTTGTTCAAAGAGAAATTCGTAGAGGAAACAAATATGATGCCATTATTATGGACCCTCCTAGTTATGGAAGAGGGGCTAATGGAGAAGTTTGGGATATCGAAAGAGATTTAAATTATTTAGTTCATATCTGCCAAGAAATCTTATCGGATGATCCTTTATTCTTCCTTATTAATTCTTATACGACAGGTTTATCTTCAACGGTTCTTTCTAATTTATTAGAGATTGAAATTTCTTCTAAGTATCCTGGCGTTGTATCTCATGGTGAAGTAGGGTTACCAATTACCAATCAATCTCTTGTTTTACCATGTGGTATTTATGGAAGATGGGAGAAAAAATGAAAGATTTAAAAGTATTATATGAAGATAATCATGTGATTGTTGTGGTAAAACCTTTTAATGTATTAAGTCAAGGGGATGCGACAGGGGATCCTTCTATCATGGATATGGTAAAAGACTATATTAAGAAGAAATATCATAAACCAGGTAATGTTTATTTGGGGCTTGTTCATAGACTTGATCGTCCTGTTGGTGGAATTATGGTTTTTGCGAGAAGCAGTAAAGCAGCCAGTCGTTTAACCAAGGCTTTTTCAGAACATGATTTAACCAAAAAATATTTAGCGATTGTTCATGGAAAAATGGATTCCAAGGGAGAATTTGTTGATTTAATTGAAAAGGGGAAAGATGGAAATTCTTTTATCAGTAAAAATGGAAAAGAAGCTATCTTAGATTATGAGTTATTAGAATATAATTCAGAGCATGATTGTTCTTTGGTTTCGATTACGTTAAAGACAGGAAGACATCATCAGATTCGTGTTCAATTTGCGAGTCGTGGTCATGCACTTGTGGGAGATCAACGTTATGGAGTGCTTGATAATAAGCAAATTTGCTTATTTGCTTACCAATTATCTTTCACGCATCCTGTTACCAAAGAAGTGTTAGAATTTAAGGAATATCCTCCTCAAATAGGAGACTGGACAATTTTTACACTGTAAAAAAAATGTACAAAAAATAAAACATTTGCAATTGCAAGTGTTTTTTGTTATTATATTTATAGATTGTAGAATAAAGGGAGTAGATAATTATGGATTTTGATTTAGGATGGTTTACTACGATACCAGGATTATGTATTACTGGTGGCGTATTATTTTTAATAGTTGCTTTGATTTTATTGATTATTATTGGTAAGAAATCAAAGAAAGAGAAGAAGGCAAAAGAAGAGGCTGATCAAAATGCTGCACAACCTGCAGCTATGACGGTACCTGGAGCTCCTGCTCCTGCTGCACCTGCACCTATTGCTCAACCAGCACCTGCTATGCCAGCAGCACCTGCACCAATTGCAGCTGTACCTGCAGCACCTGCACCTGTTGCTCCTGCAACACCAGTTATGCCTGCTACACAACCGGCACCTGCTATGCCAGCAGCGCCTGCACCTGTTGCTCCTGCAGCACCAGTTATGCCTGCTACACAACCAGCACCTGCACAATCTGCAGTAGCTGTAACACCTGTTCAACCTGCAGCTCCAGCAAATCCCGCTGAACCTGTTATTTATGGTGGAGCTAGTCCTGCTGTTGCACCTGTTCCTCCAACTACACCTGCTGCACCTGCTGCTCCATACGGAGGAGCTGATCCAGTAGCTGCTGTAGCACCTGTTGCTCCAGTATCTCCAGTTGGACCTACAGCACCTGTTGCAGAAATAACACCTGTT
This sequence comes from uncultured Caryophanales bacterium, assembly GCA_946402785.1. Lineage (GTDB taxonomy): Bacteria > Bacillota_I > Bacilli_A > RF39 > UBA660 > UBA3789. Next base: position 4,210 of record CAMIXP010000038.1, read on the forward strand.
GCTCCTGTTCAACCAGTAGCACCAGTACAACAGGTACCACCTCAACAATAAGAATGAGAAAAAAAGTATAGTTTTATACTTTTTTTTTGGCTTTCTTGTTGGTTCCATTCTTAAAAAATGGTATAATTTTTATAAGGTGATATTATGAAGAAGATATCTATACTATCCTTACATTTGGGATATGGTGGTATTGAAAAATCGATTGTCTCTTTAGCCAATGTTTTATGTAATCGATATGAGGTTGAAATTGCGGTTTGTTATCAACTGTATGACGAGTGCGTTTTCCCTTTAGATTCGAGAGTAAAAGTTCGATATTTAAATACAAGAGATATTGTTCCAAATCATGAATCTCTTCGTAATGCCCTTCATTCTAAAAATATTTTTAAAATGATCAAAGAGGGTTCTTTTTCTGTGAAAGTTTTATATCATCGTAGAAAGAGTATGATTTCTTATATTGTGAATTGTGATGCGGATGTTATTATTTCTACAAGAGATATTTTTAATACATGGTCTGGTATGTATGCCAAAGAGGGTGTTTTAAAAATCGGTTGGGAACATAATCATTTCCATGATGATGAGAAGTATGCTACAAAAATTGTGGAAAGTGCTAAGAACTTAGATTACTTGGTACTTGTTTCTTCTGAATTACAAAAATATTATGCAAAACGTTTAGAAGGAAAATGCATGTGTATTTATATTCCTAACTGTATTGATAGTATGCCTCCTAAGAAAGCATCTTTACGTGCGAAACGATTAATTAGTGTCGGTAGACTTTCTCCTGAGAAAGGTTATTTAGATTTATTACGTGTTTATCATATTTTGTATAAAAAATATCCTGATTGGAAATTAGATATTATTGGGGACGGAAAAGAACGAAAACTATTAGAAGAATATATTCATGTTCATAACATGGAAAAGTTTGTTACGCTACATGGATTTCAGAAAAAAGATTATATTGATCGGATGATGCAAGATTCATCTATCTATTTGATGACTTCTCATACAGAATCATTTGGAATCGTTTTAATTGAAGCTATGAGTCATGGGCTTCCTTGTATCGCGATGGATTCTGCAGAAGGGGCTCGTGAAATTATTAATAGTGGTCATAACGGATATTTGATTAAGAATCGAAATTATGAAATGATGGTTAAAAAAATTGGTGACTTAATTAAAGACCGAGATGAAAGATTAAAAATAGGGGAAAATGCTCGTAAAAGTGTGGAAAAGTATACTAGTGAAGCTGTAGGCGAGGAGTGGTTTACTTTGATAGAAGAGAGTGATGTTTATGAGTAAAAAATCTGTTATTTTTATTGCTTCCACAGGAGGTCATTTGGAAGAATTATTACAATTAAGTCCTATGTTTGATCGTTATGATTATCATTTGATTACGGAAAAGACGAAGTCTAATTTGTACTTAAAAGAAAAATATAAAGATAAAGTTGATTATTTGGTATATGGAACAAAATTGCATTTTTTAACGTATCCATTTAAATTACTTTTTAATTGTTTTAAGAGTTTATTCTTTTATTTAAAATATGCACCTGATTATATTATTACGACAGGTACTCATACAGCAGGACCTATGTGCTGTTTAGGAAAAATATTTGGTAGTAAAGTCATTTATATTGAGACATTTGCGAATATGGTTACGAAGACATCTACTGGAAAATTGGTTTATCCAATGAGTGATAAATTTATTGTTCAATGGGAAAGTATGAAGAAACTATACCCTAATGCTGAAGTTGGGGGGTGGATTTTCTAATGATACTAGTTGTTTTAGGTACACAAGATAAACAATTTACGAGACTTTTAGAAGCTGTTGATCGTGAAATTGAAAAAGGTGTTATAAAAGATCGTGTTGTCGTACAAGCAGGACAAACGAAATATGAATCTAAGAATATGGAAATCTTTGATTTAGTTCCTGCCCCTGAATTTAATAAGTTAATGGATGAGGCTGACTTAATCATTACGCATGGTGGAGCGGGAACGATTCTTACAGGTATTAAAAAAGGGAAAAAAATTATTGCAGCAGCTCGTCTTGCTCAATATAAAGAACATCATAATGATCACCAAAAACAAATTATTGGAGAATTTGCGAGTAGGGGTTATATTATGGAATTACGTGATTTCAACAAATTAGGAACTATGATTCAAAAAATGAAGAATTTTAAGCCTAAAAAGTTTGAAAGTAATACCCAAAATATGATAAAATTAATTGATGATTATATAAAAGATAGTGATCATACAGCGTGGTATCATAAATACAAAGAAGGTATTCTATATTTGTTCTTTGGGGGATGTACTACTTTAGTTAATATTGTCTCTTTTATGATTCTTCGATTCCTTACAGTTGGGACTTATGTAAGCAATGGTATTGCGTGGGTTTTAGCTGTATTATTCGCTTTTGTAACGAATAAGTTATATGTTTTTGAAAGTAAAAATAAAAGTGCAAAGACGGTTACGCGAGAAGCAGTTTCTTTCTTTGCTTTTCGACTTTTATCTTTATTCATTGACATGGGAATGATGTATGTCATGATTGATGTTTTATCTTGGAATGAATTACTTGCTAAAGTACTAGCTAACATCGTTGTTATTATTGTTAATTATGTATTTAGTAAATTATTTATTTTCAAAAAATAGATGGAGGTTGTTGCCTTATGAAGAAGAATAATAAAGGGTTTACCCTTGTAGAATTAATTGCTGTTATTGCACTTCTTGGAATTCTTGCGATGTTTGCTATTCCAAGAATTTATTCGTTAATTACGGACAGTAAGAAAAATGTTTATATTGAAGATGCTATTCGATTAATTACACAAGCACAATATGCAATGAATTCTAAAAGTGTAAAAATTGAAAAACCAGATGCTGGTGAATGTATTGTCATCAGTATGAAATATTTAAATTCTGGAGATTTCCAAAACCCTCCTAATGGGGGTAGTTATTTACCAGAATCTTCCTTTGTTATTGTTAAGAATGTTGGGGGAGATTATGTTTACTCCGCCATGCTCGTTGAACGATTAAAAGATGGTAGTTTGATGGGAGTAGAACTTTCTACAGAAAGTGCTTTGAATGCTAAAAATGCTTTGAAACATGTTCGTGTCTTCCGAGATGATGAAATTGCTTTTATCAATGAAGATGGTGGAATTGATGCTGGGTTTATTAATGAGACGATTCATCGTGCTGATGATGAAGATGACGATGATGATTATGTAGAAGACGATGATAAGATTATTGGATTCTACAACGAAGAACATGAAGATGAAGAAATCGTTATTGATACATCTATTCCTAAATTTACTGCTAAGTTTAGTTCTAGTGGAACCTTACAAACGACTTTAAGTATTTCTGCTAGTGATGCTGATAATGCAAAAGATGAATTAAAAGTTTGTTTAAAAATATCTGATAATTCGAATGATACGTATCCAGATCCTACTGTTCAAGCAGATGTAGATGATTACTGTGAGAGTTATGGAACGGGTGCTTTCTATACGAAATATATAGACTTTAGTCTAGCTGAAAATGGTGGATTTACTTATGAATCTAGAAAATCAGCTTATGTTTATATTGCTGTATTTGATCCAAATATAAATGTTGTTCGTAAGAAAATGACATATGATATTCATGAAAATGAACCACCTGTTATTTCCTTATTTACGATTAATCATCATCCTGATGATAATCATAATATGCCACGTTCTCGTTTTATCTTATCTTTATCAGATGATATGGATAATCAAGAAAACTTACAAATCTGTTTCTTACAAGATGATTTATATGGTACTTGTGCTGATGCAGATTTTAAACCATATTCTTACTTCTTTGGACCAACGAATATTTATGATTATACGTTCAAAGATAGTAATGGTATGGGTATTACTTATCCAGATGGATCTCATCATAATGTAACGGTGTTTGTAAAAGATTCTATGGGTGAGATGGTTCGTGCAACAGCATATTATAATATTTATCAAAATGCTGTTCCAACTATTACCATGAATAGTATTGCTCCGGAATGCTTATTTAAAAAAGCAGATGGAAGTTGTAGTTGTAATAACTGTAATAGTTTAACATTTACGATTAATATGACGATTACAGATGATATTACTCCTGCAGAAGATGTACGAATCATTTTCTATGAAAAAGATGCAAATGATAATCGTATTGGTGAAATATCTATGACCTATGGTCAATATTTAAGCGGAAATAAAAAGTATACATTTAGTGGTGGTTATAATGGAGAAAAACGTGTTCTACATGTAGATGCCATTGATGAATATGGTGGAACGGCTTCTATTTATGAGTACACACAAAATGTTTATCGTGATCAACCACCTAGTGTGGTAGCGCGTAAAGATTCGAATGGTAATGATATTCCATTTATTCAAAGTGCTGGTGATCCATGTAGTGGTGCTGATACTTGTACTGATCGTACTAAAGGTGGAAGCTATGATGTTATTCTAACATTCGATGCAGTCGATGATTTAGCAACTGTTAGTGGAATTAAAGTATGTATTTCAGAAGAGCCAGATGTTTGTGTAGCTTCTAATTTGAATACTTCTAACTTTATTAACTTTAGTGAAATGAATCCACAATTTTCTTTCAACTATAAGGGAGACGATCCTACTAAACCTTATCCTGATCCACAGATAACGAAAAAACTATATGTTGCTTTGGCAGATGACCAAGGACATGTTCGCGAATATTCTGATGGATGGAATTATAAGTTGTATAAGAATTATGGACCTGTTCGTACTGGTGGATATGGAATTCAAACTACCGATACCAATCCGGATCCTAATCAAAGAAGAAATATTATGACGGTTAAATTTAATTTGGAAAACCTTCATTTTGTAGATGACTTTGATAATTATCAGGCTCGTTTGTGTTATACAATTAAATATACAAATGGAACAACTGAAAATGTCTGCGATCCTTATTACAGTTATGCAGAGTTGTTCAATGCATTATCTGATTCTTATGAGTTTAAAGATTCAGAAGGTAATCCTCTTCGTTATAATGTTGATATTATTAAAACTAAAATTCAAGCAAAAGATAATTATGATGCTACTGCTGAATCTGATGTGATTGATTATAGACCTGCCAAAGATGATTCACCTGTTATTATTGAATCTGCTGTTTCTAGTATTGCAGAACAATATAATAGTTATATTGTAAGTGTTAATTTTAAGGTAAGAGATCCATATGATACTTATACTGTTTGTATAACAAATGGAGATTCTTGTACGGATCAACAATACCAAGTTAATTCTGATGGTTATCCATTTGAAGGTGGAATAACAGATGGTGGTTCTCAAGAATATATGATTACTGTAGATGGTAATGATAAGTTAGGATGGCCAACCAATTATCAAGATACTGAAGGGGAGAGAACTTTCAACCTTATCGTTAAAGATTCTTATGGTAAAACGGATAAGAAAACTTTAAAATATACGATTTATCAATTATGTTCTGATGATTCTAATGGAAATTTAACTCCAACGACGGATGATATTACCATTACTTATGATGATAGTGTTGCAGGAAATCATGAAATTTCTACTGCTTATTGTCAGGGTGAATGCTATCATAACTATCAAACAACTACGAATACCACTCATGTTAACTATTTAACAAGAACGAATGATTTATTTGGTCGTTATAAGAAAACAATTCATTATTTAGATAATCACGTTAACTTAACGTGTCCAATTGTTTCTGATGAGACCTTATATTGTGATAGTTCTGCTTGTTTCGATACTTTCGTAGATGGTGGAGCTAGTGAAAACCCTAATTTGATTGCCTTAGATTTAAAACAAGAGAATTTTGAATGGTATTATACCAATGAGAAAGTTAAGAGACGTGTTCCTATTGATAAACCATATTGTCGTAATATAGATAGTGAGTCTTCTTACTTCTATTACAATGATTATCGTTGTACGACTCCTAACTTCTGTGGCAATAAAGCAACTCTTTATTGTAATCCAATTGTAGAGGCTGCTGTTGCTGAAAATAATGCTGCTAAACAAGAAATTGATGAAGAATATGCTCGTCTAGAAGCTATCTATGCTTTTGAAGAGGAAGAAGCTTTACATCAATATTTAATTGCAGCTTATATTAAAGAATACATTCCGATTGAAGATCCAACGGATACTCCATCTCCAACGGATACAGGAGATATCCCAGAAGAATGTATTAAGAATCCTGCCATTTGTGAATGTGCTATGGATATGAGTTCTCATGATAACTGTCCATTTATCCTTTCTTGTGTAGATCCTGAAAATACAAATAAACCAGATGCTTGTGCTTGCGTTTTGGATCCTCAAGGTGATAAGTGTGCTTGTCTTAATGATCCAACCGGTGACGGTTGTACTTGCTTACTTGATCCAGATGGTTTTGCTTGTGGATGTGAAACTGATCCAGATGGAGAATTCTGTCAGTGTCTAGATGATCCAGATGCAGAAGGTTG
>CAMIXP010000039.1 GCA_946402785.1 uncultured Caryophanales bacterium
TTTTTTAATAATACTTTTTTTATTATTCTTGGAAGAGAATCTGTTAAGATTTGATCCAATACTTTTTCTTGTTTTAATTCCCTTTTATATTCTTGGTAGTCTTTTCCTTTTAACTCTGTTCCTTTTTCAATGACAGAGTTTGCGATAAAGCTTCTAAAGATTGTTGTATCTTCTTTTACATCTTTGATTTCTTTCATGAGATAGCGATAATGATCTAAAAAGTCATATGCTTTCTTTTTTACTTTTTCATAATCTACTGTACTCATGATACTATTAGATCTTTGTCTATAATTGTATCCAATATAAGGAATAGATATCACTTCTTTGGCTTTTAAAATGATTAATGGAACTAATCCAAAATCTTCATGATATTTTCCTTTCGCAAACTGGTATTTTTCTTTTTCCCAATAACTTCTTTTCATGGCATATAGAGGAGCTGCTTCTACGATATGATACTTACAAATCTTAGTGAATGCTTCTTGTCCACTACAAGTATCAAATCCTTCTTCTTCATGATCTTCTTGATGATCTTCATATACTTCTCTAATTTGATATCTTACTAAATCTGGTTTTGTGGTAGTTGCTTCATTCAATTTCTTTAACAAGTCTTTTTCAATGGTATCATCACTATCTACAAATAGGATATATTCTCCTTTTGCTTTTTTGGCACCATTGTTTCTTGCCATACTTAGTCCTTGATTTTCTTGATGGATTATTTCCACTTCGTAGTCTTTTATTTTTTCTATACTATGATCTTTTGTACCATCATCTACAACGATTACTTCATAGTCTTTAAAAGACTGATTCATAACGCTTTCTAAACATTCTTGGATGTATTCTTCTACATTATAAACCGGTATGATAATACTGAACTTTGGCATTCTATCACTTCCTAATTCTATTCTAACATAGAAATCAAAAAATAACTATTTCTAGTTATTTTCTTATTCTTGAAAGATTAATTCTAATTTTTCTCTTCTTGCTTCTTGTACTTTTCTTAAATCACATGGTTTGCATGTACTTTGTTCTTTTACAATTTTTTCTACTTGTTTTACCATTTCTTTTTCATCTTTTGAAATGATAAATGCATAATCTTTCATATCAATTTCATCATCACTTGTTGGAACTGTTGTGATGATATTTTTTCCTAAAGCAATTGCTTCTAGGTATGTTACAGGGAATCCTTCATAGTCTGATGTTAAAATGACATAATCTGCTTTTTTCATGAATGGATATGGATTTAGTTTCTTTCCTACAAATTTGATTTCTTTTTGTAGATGATTCTTTTCCACGTATTCTTCATACATTCTACGATCTGGTCCATCTCCTACAATCCATAACTCTGTATTTTTAATTTCTTTTACTAAGTTCATCGCACGCGTTACTTTTTTAGATGCGTCTTCTAGTCTTCCAACAAATACAAAGAGTGTTTTACCGGGTGTCTTTTTCATTTCATTTTTTTCATTACTTAGTGTTTGAATTTCTTCTATATCTATGAAGTTATTCATTACCATACATTTTTCTTTTAATTCTGGATAGATATCCGTAAATGATTTCCTTGCTTCTTTGGATACAAAGATTAATTTAGAGAATTCATATACATTTCTTGTATCAAAGAAGTATTTGAATTCTTCTTTCTCTGGATAAATAAATCCATAATTACTATGAATATATAAAGCATTATTGAAAGATGCGGTTAATGCTAATTTGTTTCCACTATAACTATAGGTTGCGTAACAACAACTGAAATCATAATTATCGTATTCAAAGATTTTAAATACTAATTTTCTTGTGAAGTTAATGATTTTTCTTACTAATACATCTTTATTTTCACTTACTTTTAATTCTCTTACATTAACATTTGGATTGACTCTTTCTAAGAATTCTCCTTCTTTTTTCTCTAAGATGACAGTAACATGATTTTTCTCATAATCAATGTTATCTAGTAAGTTTACCAATGCTTTTTCAATACCACCAATTTCAAAACTATAGGCAGTAAATAACAAATCTTTTTTCTCTCTTTTTTCTAATGACATTAATACTAATATTGCAATATAACTAACAGCTGGTGCCGTAATAATATGTCCTGTGAAGAAAGATAAGAATGCAATTAAGAAGAATGCTACTAGTCTCATTCCATTTTCATAACCTTTTCGATTTCTATTTTCTAGAATCTTAAATAATGGGATTAAAATGAGAATGAAATATAATAAGAATCCTATTACTCCATGGCTATAGTAAATATCAAAGTAATCCATTTCAATTTGCTTGGTTAATTTTTCATCATTGATATAACCGATTCCAAATAGTTTTTCATAGATACTAGAATCTCTATAAAGAATGGCTTTGTGTTTCATAAATTTAAAACGAGAACTAAAGATAAAATGATCTACTAATTCTTTATCTTGGAATACTTCTGTTACATGGTTTAATCCTAAATAGTTTAAATGAGTTTTGATATTCTTATAGAAGTTCGTTTTTGGAATGATTACTAACATTGCCATACATAATACTAGTACAACTCCTAGTGAAATAAATATATATTTTGATTGATGAAGCTTTCTTAAATGGTTCCATAAATATAAAACACTAATTCCTGCGGTAATCATTAAAGCAAGTAATGGTGTTTTGGTTCCAACCATTAAGATGACTACTAAATACATGAATGTGAATATCAACATCGGAATAATCTTTTTAGAGCGATAGAATACGATGAATAATAATGGTGTAATGATGGAGATAATTCCACTGATTTCGTTTGCGGAATTAAAGAATCCTAAAGTTCCTGCTTTTGTTATTTGATAAGATTTATATCCAATTCCAATAATTGTTGGAATAAAGATTAATACAATATATAAAAGTACCATCGTTAAGAATGTCATATTACTGATTCTTACTTTATCTTTAACGATATAAAGTGTTATGAATAAAATTGGGAAATAGAAGGCCCTTATTAAGTTTTGAATCTCTACTAATAGACTCGTATCTTTATAGATAATATTTCCTATGATGTAGAGGATAAAATAAATTCCCATTAAGATATATGGATACCACAGATTTTTCTTTTTAAAGACGAATAATACGGTGAAACAAATTAGGATTAAGAATAGAATTCTTATGACAATTCCTATCGTAATACTCCAATGGAATGTATTGATACATACTCCTGTCAACATATCTAGTATTGGTTGCATGATTAAAAATAATGCAATGATTTTATTAAAGTTTTTTTCTATCCATTTATTCATAAGATCACTCTCTTTAAAAAAATTATATCATGAACTATTTCATAATACTATTTTTTTGTTGATTTTATTGATTGTAAAGTCTCTGTTCATATCATGTAAATCATTTGTTAATTCATAGACTTTTTTGTCAATTTTTAGTAAAATTAAAATAGGATTGGAGGGACTAAAATGTCATACAGTCAAAAAGATGTAACAAACGGAGTTAAGGGTAAAAAAAGGAAGCCAATGGAAACAGAAGATTTGATGGATGAAATTGATGAAGCTTTTAAAGATCTTCGTCAAGAAAATCAAGATGCTGTTGTAGAAGAAGAGAAGGAAGAAAAAGATCTTACAGAATCTATTGATACAGAGATTATGGATAAGATTAAAGATGAGTTTGAGGAAGATTTAAAATCTTTCCAAGAAGATCGTCCAACAAGAGAAAAAGAGATTGTTTATAAGTCTCCTATTAGTGTTCCTTTAATCATTTTAATTATTACCTCTATTCTTTGTGCTGTTGCTTATTTTATAGCAGTTATTATTAATAAGAATAGTAGTATTTATCAAATTATTAGTTGTTCCCTATTAAGTGTCTTTTCTATTATCTATTTAGTTGTTTGTTTAACATCTACTAGAAGAAGAGAATTCCCTATTTATATTAGTTCTATTCTATTAATTGGATTTTTCTTATTAAATATGAATATTCCTAATAATACAACGACTGTATCTGTTAATCAGATGCAAGACTTCAGTGGTAAAACACTCACAGAAGTTGTTCGTTGGGGTAATAAAAACAATATTAAAATCATTCAAGATTATGAATATAGTGATATTGTTCCTGAATATGAAGTCATTAGTCAAGATGTTAAAGTAGGAACCAATATCCATGATATCGATGAAGTTACAGTTGCGATTAGTGAAGGACCTAATCCTTTTAAAGAAGTCATTGTTCCTAGTATGCTTACTTGGGATAGTGAAAGAGTGATTCACTTTGTTCTTTCTAATTATATGAGTAATGTAGTGGTTGATTTTGTAGAATCTGATCAAGTAAAAGATACCGTTATTGAACAAAGTAAGAGTGGTAACTTAAGAAGAAATGATGAATTACGATTAGTTTTCTCTTATGGAGATGAAGGTAATACCAATGAAGTTACTTTGATTGATTTTACGGATATGACAAAATTTGAAATTGAGTTCTATCTAAAACAACATAAATTAAATTATGATTTTGTTTATGATTTCTCTGATACGATTAAGAAAGATCATGGAGTAAAACAAAGTGTGAAGGCTGGTACTGTTGTTACAGTAAATGGAGATAAAATCCAAGTAACAATCAGTAGAGGTCCAAAGATTGAAATTCCTGATTTATCTGGTATGAGTGTTGATGATTTAACAGAATGGGCTATTGATAATCGATTAAAACTAGAGTTTGTTGATAAGTACGATGATACGGTTAAAAAAGGAAAAGTTATCAGTGTTGATAAAGAAAAGGGAGAAGTTGTTGAACAAGGTACTTTATTAAAAGTTACTGTATCCCTTGGAAGTTTAAAGATGCCTAAGTTTAAGAATATTGATGCTTTCTATACATGGGCTGATAAATTTGGAATTAAATATGAAGTACGTCATGAATTTAGTGATAGTGTTCCTGCTGGAGAAATTATTGAGTTCTCTTATAAAACAGGTACTGTCTTAAAGAATGATGATGCAATTGTTGTTACGATTAGTGATGGAGCAAAAGTTAGTGTTCCAAAGCTACTTGGTTTCAGTAAGAGTGAAGCTACTAAAAAATTAAAGAATGCTGGATTGAATTATAACTTTGTTTATAAGAATAACAGTGCTTCTAAAGATACGGTTATTGGTCAATCTATTAGTGCTGGTTCTGAGGTATCTAGTGGTACAACCGTTACAGTTACCTTAAGTAATGGTAATGGTGGTTCTTCTGGAGGAGGAAATACAAATCCAAATCCAAGTCCTAGCCCTAGTCCTAGTCCAAGTACCAATCCAGATCCTCCAACACCTCCTACTCCATCTTGTAATGATTGTATGATTCCAAGTGCTGGACTTAAAGATGTGATTTCTCAAAAGGTTAAAGCAGGCGCTGGTTATAAAGCAACTGCAGATGCTGTTATTGGTTATATTGAAGGACTTTGTCCTGGTATTAATGTACAAGTTAGAAGTGTTCCTGATTCTGGTTTAACACCTGGTAAAGTTGTACCTGGTTATGATTCCTTCTCAGGAGGAAATACTACTTCTTGTAGTACGGTATACCTTTGGTTAGCAGGATAATAAAAAAGAAGTGAAATTCACTTCTTTTTTTATATCTTTTTATATTCTTTGAAGATTAGTTTTCCTTCTATCTTTTCAAATACAAATTGGTAAGTATCTAATTGATTCTTATAATCATTCATTAGTTTTTCTTTTTCTAATGATGGTGGTCCATAGTAATCTACCATATATTTTGAATCATTGATATTTAACAATGCATTTTTCTCTTCTGTTGCGTCTTTATATGTTTTATATCCACTTCCGTATTCACAACCACCTGTGTCGTAGCACCATGCTTTTCCATAGAATAAAATCTTCATATTGTATTTATAGATTGTTCCGTCTATTTCTAGGGAATCAAATGTTTTTAAAGAACCTATATGTTCTACTCCTCCACCACCATGTCCTGGATGTTTTTCATTGTAAACATATTTGTCTTGTTCCTTATCATAATAATATAATATTTGTTCTTCTTCATTTTTATGATCCATAAAACATTTGATGTCTTGAAATTCAATTGTTTGATCCTTTCCAAAATGATCTTGATATAGTTTTGTAAGTTCTTTTCCTGTTACCTCATCCCAGCTTTTTCCTTTTACTAGGAATCTTGCAAGTTCTCCTTTTTTCTCTTCTGAAATATCAGATACTTTTAATGACTCTTTGTCCTCTTCAAAAATCACTTCTGATAGATCTGCAATTCCTTCTAAATCACTTTCTGAAAGTATCACAGGAGCTGCTGGTGTTACTGTATTAGATTCTTCTTTTGGTTTCTTTTTTCCTGGTAGGCTACAACCGGTTAATCCCCCTACTACTAGTAATAATGCAAGAAATATAATAATTTTCTTTTTCATAAGATCCTCCTTATTCTTAGTATAGCATAAAAAAAGACAAGTGACTTGTCTTTTTTATTGAATTGTTAATTCTAATCGATCTAGACGATCTCTATTATAAGTGATGGTATACTTTTTACCATTGATAGTTGCGGTTTCATTTAACTCTTCAAACATATCTGTTAGTTCTCCATAGTCTTCTGCATTGGTTGTTTTGGTATAAACTAAGACACTATATTTACCTTTTGGTAGATTTGAAATATCAATTTCTTTTTCATACCAAGCATATGTTTTATCAAGTTTATCGGTTGTTTTAATCTCAAATGGTCCTTTGGTACATCCTACATCGAATGTCTCTTGATGGAAGGTATCCATGTTCTCTAAGATTACTTTTCTAGTAATCGTTAGAGGAGATGCGTATAAACCATTATAGTTATATGAGAATGCTTTCATATATAGTTTATTATTTTTGAACGAGATTGTATCATATTCATTCGTCATACTTCTATAAGTTGGTGAATTAGAAGTTGTATAAAGTTCATCTCTTATTTCTAGTTCTACTGGTTGAATGACTAGTTCTTGAATTGTTTTAAAGTTATAACCATGAGTATCGGTTTCTACTCTTTTTACAATGTCCATTCCAAAGAAATTATCAACTACTTTTTCAGTTGTTGCTTTATTAGAAGTTGCCTTCATATATAATTCATAATCTCCATTTGGAATATTGTTTAAGCTAATCGTATCTTTAAACCAAGATTCTGTGTAAGAATATCCATCTACGGTTCCTAAATCATATGGTGTATTGTTTGTCCATGCTTTTACTTCTATTGAATATTCTTTGTCTTTATTCTTATCTTTTAAGATTAAATAGTATTTTTTATTTGTATTATTGATCTTTTTGATGGTTAGATAACCACTAATATTGAACTTTTGATTTGTTGCATCATAGCTTAATTCTTCTAAGCTGAAGTCTCCCTCTTCTTCGGTTTCTTCTTCTGGAGTTTGAGGTTGTTCTTTTACGGTTACTTTAATTTCTTTGGTTGCTTTCTTACCAAGAGAATCTACAACTTCGTAGATTACTTTATAAGTTCCTGGTGTTGTGTTCTTAACCGTTGTTTCTACAATTTGAATATTCTTTGTAATATCTCCATCTTCTTCATCGGTTGCGGTTACTCCATCTAATTCATTGAATGCTTGATTTACTGTAATTGTTTTATCTTGTGCATGAATCGTAGGTGCTTTGTTTTCTTTTACAACTACATGGATTGTTAATGTTGTTTCTTGGTTATCACTATCTACTACTTTATAAGTAACATCATAGGTACCTGGTTTTGTTGGATCTACTGTGTTTGTTGTCACTTCTAGTTTTGTTGTTAGATCTCCATCTTCATTATCCCAAGCTGTTACATCTTTCTTAGGATCAAACGTTTGTCCTTCGTAAATATTTTTATCCACAGCTGAAATAACTGGTGCATGTTTTTCCACAACTGGTGTGGATAAATCAATTCGAATATAGTTACTGTATTGAGCAAGTGTATATCCATAGACATTATCATTTGTTGATAAGCTTACTGGTACTTTATACCATACTTCTCCATTTACAGTAACAGATTCTAATACTGGTACATATGTGTAAGTATATAAACCACCAATTACAGAATAATAAGCATCTTCTGTATTGTAGTTTACCCAAGTATATTGATTATCACTGGTATCTACTGTTACTCGTCCATATGCTGTATCAGTAAGACGAATGGAATCAGCTGATACCCAATGTTTTTGATCATAGAAATAATCACTTGTTACTAAATAAGATATTGGTTGATTATTTAGGGTTGCTACTGCATGTACAATGACATAACGATCTTTTAATAATGTTTGTCCTTTTGGTGATGTTAAAGAAGAATCAAAATAGTAAGCTGTATCTTTGGTAGAAATACCTACTCTTGGATTAAAGTTACCATTTTCTACATATAGGTTGTATTCATAATGAGAGTTTTGATATTCTGTTACATCATTTGGACTGATATAACCATTTTTACCTTTATTGATTTTATAAATATTTTCTGCTTTTACATATACATAACTATTCCAGTTATATGGACCTGATGTGATTTCATTGAAGTTACCATCGATATTTAGGTCACTTACCACTTTATACCATAGTTCATTTCCTACTTTTTCTTCTCCTACAATAACGACTGCATCTTCTGCTTCTGGATATTGATAGATAACTCTTGAAGAAGTAGATGGTGCACTATAGGTATAAGTTGGTCTTAATAATACACCTAATTGATAATAGTTATAGTCTTGTAGACCTAGTGCTCTATCTAGACTGAAATAGTTAGATGCCATTTTTTCTGACCAATAAGTATCAGATGCATACTTAACGTTCATTCCAATCCATTTGTCTCCAAATTGTGGACCGAAGTATCTCCAGTCTCTTGGATGTGCAAATCCATAGGTAATCCATTTGGAAGCATATCCTAAAATACTACTTCCATAGGTTGCATACCAGTTTGCTCCATTAATCGGATTGGAGTCTACTGCATTTAATCCGAATCCATTGTTTTTATTAACAGCTAAATAACTTCTACCATTGGCTGTTTCATTTCTACTTAAACTTAGAGATAGAATGGCATTTACTCCATATTTTTCTTGTGCATAGTAGAAGAATGTTCCTGATCCATAAAGACGTGATGCTCCATCACTTGCGATATGTCCATAAACATCTTTGTTATAACCCATATTGTTTCTTACATATTCATCGATATTGATGCTGGAATATGCAGTTCTTGTATGGTTAGACAAATACATGTAGTAGTTGTAATAAACATTTCCCCAGTTTACTGCATTTACAAATGTATTGTTTTTGTAGTCTTTCATTAATTGTTCGATGGAATCATAGAAATAGTGTCCATCATAACTGTAGTATACTCCTGGTGCTAACATCTCTGGTTTAGGACCAATTGTGTTTCCTCCAGATGAGCGGTATTCATTTTGAATCTTTGTTACATAGTTATGTCTAATAATATCATCTGTTACTGTATAATGGCTATAAGATTTAATCCAAGTAATTGGTACAATTTCGTATGCTTCTGATGGAATCCATCCTGTGAAGTTTCCAATACGTACTCTTGCAACCCATTTACCTTTGGCATTAGACCATGCTGAATCTAAGAAACCACCATCTACTCCACCATATAGAGATCCTGTATCCATATAGGTGTATTGACGTGATGTTAATTCACTGTTCTCATAGAAGTATGTTAATTGTGTTGGATTTACACTTAAGTCTAATAGAGCCATGTTAGCATCAATAATCTTGTTAGCACCTTCCGTGTAATTTAAGATTGCTAAGTCTGCTGCTCCATTATTCTTCATAAATGTTTTTGCTTCTTCATAGGTACTAAAGCAAGCAACTGGATCAATATATCCATCTGCATGGAATCCAGCAACTTCATATACACCACATAATGATTTATATTTGTAATCATTTACATCGAAGGCATATACATTTTTACATGTAAAAAGAATTGTCAAAAGAATGATTGATAAGAAAATTTTCTTTTTCATCGCATATACCTCCTATTCTTATACATTTATTATATCAAGTCTTAGTTTGTAAAGAAAGGAAAACGATTGAAAAAACTTGGTTTTACAGTATTTTACAAAGATAAAATGTCTAATTTTTTGATTCGATTGGTTTACTTGAAAAATAAGGTTTTTTTCGGTATAATTTTATAATAAGTGTATTTTTGTATGGAGGATGATTATGGCAAAAAAAGAAGGAAGAATTATTCATAAGTTTTTAGTCTTATTTTATATAATTGCTTTGGTAACGAGTGGAATGCTTATTTATTCCCTATTCTTGTTCCAAGGAGTAGAATCCTTGATTCGTTATATTATTATGGGACTACTTGCATGTTATGATTTGTTTTTATTATGGAGAGTACTTCGTATTGTTCGAAGAAAGACAAGAAAGAAACCACATAAAATATTATTCTTAATATGGTTACTTCTATATGCAGGTATTTGTTTTGGTGGATATTATGTTCTTAATTATTTCTATTCGAAAGTAAGTAATGTTAATAAAACAGATGTTACTTATACATCTTACTTAATTGTATTACAAAGTAATCCCGCTACAGATATTAAGACTGCTACGGATTTAACAATTGGATTATTAAATGATGAAAAGAATCCAGATGGATATATCATTCCAATGGAAATCCGT
>CAMIXP010000040.1 GCA_946402785.1 uncultured Caryophanales bacterium
TGTATCTTTTGATGCAGATGAAGGAGATGCAATCGACTCTAATGGTACTTTAACAATTAATGGAGGAAAGATCTATGCCTTTGCCAATCCTAATAGTGGAGATGCAGGATTAGATTCTCAGAATGGTACTTATATTAATGGAGGTACGATTATCGCAACAGGTAATATGTCAGATGCTATTTCTAATGAATCAAAACAAAACTATTTATTTGCAAGCTTTCAAACAGTAAATGCTGATACTTTAATTGCTATTAAAGATCAAGATGACAAGATAATTACTGCTTTTCAAACAGGTAGAAAGATTCAAAATCTTTTCTATAGTAGTTCTGATTTAAAAGCTAAATCTTACAAACTATATACAGGTGGTACGATTGAAGGAGAAGAAGAGAACGGACTTTATACGAAGATTCAATCCTATTCTGGAGGAGAAGAATTATCTTATCGTAATATTGGATCCATGAATGAGTCTTCTTCTCAAAATACAATTGGTATACTTCTTATTTGGATTACAGAAATTGTATTATTTGTTGGATTATCTGTTTACTACATAATTCGTAAGAAAAGAAGTGTCAATGCATTCTAAATCTTATTAAAATAGGCTAAATGCCTATTTTTTTATGTTATAATATTTTTGAATTGGAGGATTTACTATGGATGATAAATTAGATGATGGTTTAGATGAAGAATTTAAAGAAGATGTTTATGGAGGAGATACAATTGGTAAAAGAATAGGAAAAGCTCTTCTTGTAATCATCCTTCTTGCTTTATTATTTTGTGGATCCTATTATGTATGGAAAAGTGGTATTATCAAAATGCCTGATTATTCTACCGATGAGACTCCTAAAAAAGAAGATGATGGAGTTATTACAGATGAAGTTAAAACTCAAATAGAGAAGAAAATTATGGCTTTACTTGGTGGACAAACACTAAATGATCCTGATGTTATTGGTTCTTATAACTTCCGTTCTGCTGTTTTAAAACGTGGATTAACAAAGGAAGAAAAACAGTTTATTGCTTTAAGAACAATTTCTTATGACTCTGTAGTAGATAACTGGGAAGATTATCCTTCTATTAAAAAAGAAATTGAATATGAAGTAAATCATACGAGTGGTTTAACAGATCCAAAGAAAATTGCTGAAGAATATGGTGTTAAGAGTTTTGATGATGTTAATACATATTATCGTTCTTTATTTGGTGAAAACTTAGTGGATCCTGAAGAAGAATCTGGTAAATGTCCTACTGTTTATTATGATGAGGATTCAAACATGTTTATAAAGTTTACTGCTAGATGTGGTGGTACGGCTGCTGGATACTTTATGACTTATATTACTGATTATCAAAAGACAAAAGATTCTATTACGGTTACGATGAGTGTTGGATATGCCAATGAAGTTGACGATGAGGTTTATTCTGATTATCGTTTAAAAGATGAGAAAGATCTATCTTTTTCTGAACTAGAGGTTGTTGGATTACTTTCTGGTATTGAGAAGAATGAAAATAATCATTATATAATTACAGATGATAATAAAGATCAATTTTCTCAATATAAATTAACTTTTAAGAAATTAGAAGAAGATGTTTATTACTTTGATCGAGTAATGCAAGTAAAATAAAAGACTCATTTGAGTCTTTTTTTATGATATACTTAGATAGAAATAGGGTGATTATCATGAAGAAAATGATTTCTTTTTTCAATGAAGATGTTTCTTTTCATAAAAAAGATATTTTATTTGTACTTCTTATTCTATTTTTATATGGAATCTTATCTTTTTATCGATTAGGTGATTTAAAAGGACCTAATACGTTTTATCGTGTTTCTCAAGGAAAAGATATTGATATTGAGTTTAGAGAACCAGTTGATGTTATTCGAATGAAATATTTTAATGGGGAAGTTAATTCTACGTTTCGTTTATATGTATCGGATAATGGAGAAGACTATACGTTTGTAAAGGATTATAAGGCAAGTGGTGTATTTACTTGGAATGATCAAAGAGTTGCTGTTAAAGGAAAATACTTCAGAATTACTCCTACTAGCGATTGTTCTTTTGGTGAAATTGCTTTCTATGATAACAGTAAAACAAGAATTTCATATTCTTCTATGAATGATTATTTGCAAGATGAAGTTGATTTGATTCCATCTAAAATATCGTATATGAATTCTAGTTATTTTGATGAGGTTTACTTCGCAAGAACTGCTTATGAATATGTTATGGGAATGAAAACGTATGAATGGACTCATCCTCCTCTTGGAAAGATTATTCAAGCAATTCCTATGTTTATTACTCATCAATTAAGTCCTTTTAATTATCGTTTGATGGGAAATCTTGCAGGTATTTTGATGGTTGGAGTTATGTATGTTTTTGGAGCTATCTTTTTTAAGAAGCGTAAATATGCATTCTCTTCTTCCTTACTTATGTTTTTTGATACCTTTCATTTTGCTCATACAAGGATGGGTACTGTAGATAGTCATTTGGTTTTATTTATTATGTTATCGGCTTTATTCATGATTTTATATATGAAAAAAGACCAATATCGATATTTATTTTTATCAGGATTATTCTTTGGACTTAGTGTTTGTGTAAAATGGACTGGTTTTTATGCAGGAGTAGGGTTAGCAATCTTATATTTTGGTTATTTTATTAGTCAAAAGAAGGATCTTATTACTTCGATTGTCTTAGGATCTATCTTCTTTGTTGTGATTCCAATTACGTTATATTGTAGTATTTTCTATTTATTTCCTAATAATTTTTATTATACGAATAATATGGATTCGATTATTGCAGAACAAAAACAGATGTTTTCTTATCATTCTAAATTAGATGCAGAACATTATTTTTCATCGAAATGGTATACTTGGCCTGTTTCTTATAAACCTGTTTGGTATCATCAACAAAATGTTGGAAAGACAACACAAGAATCTATTTCAGGAGTTGGAAATTTAATTATTTGGATTGCTGGAATCATTGGTTTTATCTATTTAACTGTTAAATTATTTATGAGAAAAGATTTAGATTCTTATTATATTTTAGTCTTTATTCTATCTTTATGGATTCCTTATATTTTTATTGGTAGAATTATGTTCTTATATCATTATTTTCCAGTACTTCCTTTCTTATTTTTAGGAATTATATCGTTACTGAAAGATTTAACAGAGACCTTAAAATGGAAATGGTTTATTCCTTTATATTTTGTGTTTGTTATATTATTCTTTGTGTTATATTACCCAGTTGTATCAGGGATTCCTTTTTCATATGAATATGAGCAAAAATTGGAAATCTTTGATAGTTGGCATTTTTAAAAGATATTTCTTTACTGAAATATCTTTTTTTTGATATAATCAATTATGGTAAGAAGGTGTTGACTTATGAAAGCTGTATGTGTTGGTCATTCTACATTTGATATTACACTTCCTATGGAAGCATATCCAATTGAAAATACCAAAAATCGTATTAATAAACATATTGAGTGTGGGGGTGGTCCTGCTTCTAATGGAGGTTATCTTCTAGCAAAATGGGGTATGGATCTAGCAATTGTATCGATTGTTGGGGATGATTACTATGGCGATAAAGTAGTAGAGGATTTTAAAAATATTGGTGCTGATACCACTTATTTACTTCAATATCCTAATCATCCTACGTCTAGTAGTTATATTATTGCGAATATGAGTAATGGTTCTCGTACGGTTATTACTTCTAAAAGAGATCCTATTTTAAAATTAGATCGTCCTGTCGAAATCTACGATGCGGATGTTATCTTAATTGACGGAGAACATCCTGAGACTGCAAAAGAAGTATTAGAAAAGAATCCTGGAGCTATTTCAGTATTAGATGCAGGAAGATTAAATGATAATACGAGAATGCTTGGTAAAATGGTTACTTACGTTGTATGTAGTCATGATTTTGCAGAAGAATTTACAGGTAAAAAGACAGATATTCGTGATTTTAATACCTTAAAAGATATTTATGAAGAATTAAAGGCTTATTTTCAAACCAATATTATTATTACCTTAGAAGCCAATGGTAGTTTTACTGTTATAGATGGTAAATATAAGATAGTTCCTAGTGTAAAAGTTAAATCATTAGATTCAACCGGAGCAGGAGATATTTTCCATGGAGCTTTTACTTACTTTATTGGTATGGGATATCCTTTAGAAGAAGCTATTCATTATGCTTCTATTACAGGTGCTATTTCTGTTACTCGTATAGGATCACGCTTCTCCATCCCTTATTTATCAGAGGTTTTAGAGTACAATGATGTTATATAGTAACTTGCCAACTTTAGATTTACATGGGTATGATCGAGACTATGCTAGAATCCTTATTTTAGATTTTTTAGAAGATCAGCATAAGATGAAAAATAAGCAAATTATTATTGTTCACGGTATTGGTACCGGAATTTTAAGAAAAATGACGCAAAACACTTTAAAAAAACATCCATATGTTTTAGAATATAAAATTGATAACTTTAATGATGGAATGACTGTTGTCACACTAAAATAAGTTGACTATTCAGTCATTTTGTGCTATTATAGTGAACTGTGTAACCAGGAGGGGGAATTTTATGTACACTGAAGAGTACGAAAAAAGAGGTTATCCAATTACAAACTTTATTATTAAGCTTGTATTGGTGGTAATAGTCATACTTTTACTTGTATGGTTAGTACCAAAAATCATTGCACCTAATTTTAGTTCGAATTCGAACAATACTTCTAGTTGTAAGGGTAGTACAACTTGCGAAGTAAAAGGATTAGATGCTTTAACATCTCAAATTTTCGCTGATAACTTAGAGAGAATGAAAGATGCTGCAATCACTTACTATACTGCTGATAGACTTCCAACAGAAGTTGGTGATTCAAGACAAATGACTTTAAGTGATATGATTGGTAAAAAACTAATCACTCCACTTATTGACAAAAACAATAAAGCTGTCGATGTAGAGAAGAGTTATGTAAAAATAACAAAGATGAATGATGAATATCTTCTTAAAATCAATATCAAAGATAGTGAAAAAGAAGATTATATTTTAGTTCATTTAGGATGTTATTCATACTGTGATTCATACCTATGTCAAAAACAAACTACTCAACCTGTAGGAACAAAACAAGGAAAAATCATTACACCAGTAATTCCTATTGTTAGTCCTACACCAACTACACCATCTACTCCAACAGTTGAAGCTAGATGTATGAAAGTTGGAAACAAATACTATGACAAGAATGGAAATGTAGTATCAGAAGTCAACTACATTATTAGCTGTCAAGCTCCAAAATGTCAGATTGTTAATGGATACTATTTTGGTAAAGATGGTACTTCTGTAACGAAGTCTAGATATCAAAGTGAGTGTTCTACACCTACACCAACTACTCATAAATGTGAGTATACTGGTGGTAAATACTACGATAAAAATGGAAATGTAGTATCAGAAGTAAATTACATTATTTCTTGCCAAGCTCCAAAATGTAAGATCGTTAATGGATATTACTTTGGTAAAGATGGTAGAAATGTAAGTAAAGCTATCTATGAAAAAGAATGTACTACACCAACACCTACCTATAAATGCCAATATGTAAATGGTAAATATTATGATAAGAATGGTGCTGTTGTTAGTGAAGTTAACTACATTATTTCTTGCCAAGCTCCAAAATGTCAAATCGTTAATGGTTACTATTTTGGTAAAGATGGTAGAAATGTAAGTAAATCTGTTTATGAATCTGAATGTTCTACTCCAGTTGAATATGAATGGGAGTATATAAGAACTACAGGTGCTAAGTTCAGTGAATGGACAAGTTGGTCTGCTTGGGCTAAAACAGATTGTAGTACACAAGAAATCAATTGTAGTGATACGGATGTAAGTTGTTTATACAAATTACAAAGATTAACTAGAAAAGAAAAGATTGGTACTTACCAAAAAACTTACTCTAAGAAGAGAGAAATGGTTAAACAAACTGGATCCTATGAAAAACAATCATGTGCTAATTACAACTATGTAGAAATTAATCATAAGTTATATGCTACAACTACTACAACTCCATATACTACAATAGATACGATTACAACAACGACTACACATACAACTGGTACATGGACATACAATGGTAGAGCAAGTTATAGTAACCCACCAGCAGATTCTGGATCAACTCATTACAAATTTGTAGGTGCTGATTACAGTTACTGTGGTGAAACATGTACTACATTACCTAACTATTACTATGATTCTTATACATATACTGGTGGTTTAGCTAATGTAAGTACTACAACATCATCTACAACAACTGCAGGTACTCCATTAAGTGAAACTCACTTAGTTGGACAAACTACTACTTATGCAGCTACTTGTGGACAAATCGTTACAAAAACAATTCCAATTTATGGAACAATTACTGTTACTGAAAAAGCTACAAGAACTGAACCATTATATGGTGATGTATGCTATAAGAGTGACAAATCAAGAACTTTAATTAGCGAAGGAAAAACTGAAACTACATGGAGTTCTTACAATAATTCTTCATTAATTAATGCTGGTTGGAAAATGACTGGTAATAAAAGATCTAAATAGGGGGAATTAATATGTTAAATAAGAAAATTGCAAATATTGTTTTCTACAAAGTACCACAAGGTGGTAACATGGTTAAACAAGCAACTATCTTCTATCAAGATGGAACTGTTAAAAATGTAAGTTTCGAAGATGGAATTGATGCTTGTGAAGCTATTTGTAGAGAAAGACATATTCAAACAAAAGATGCTTTTAAAGAAATGATTAATCGTGATGTTGTTCATGTAATGACAGCAAAACAATTAAGTGAAAACTATAGTCGTTTCATTCCTGCTGCTCTTGAAAATGCAGAAGTATCTACTAAGGTAGAAGAGGCTGCACAAGAGACAGAAGAAGTTGAAGAGGAAGAAGTGAAAGCTAAAGATGCAGCTGAAGAAGAAAAGAAAGATTCAAAAGTTGCTGCCGCTGCTGTTGCAGGTGCTGCTTTAGCAGGAGAAGCTGCTGCTACTCCAAAACCTGATAAGAAAGATGATGGACTATATCATTTTGATGATGAGGAAGAAGTACACGAAACAGGTAAAGAAAATCAACCTGCTACTACAGGTACTACTACAACTACTGAAGAATCTAAAGAAGAAAAAGATCAATTTAGTGGTAAAGAAGATTTCGATTCTGAAGTTGCTAAGGATGCTCAAATCGAAGATCCTGAATATACTGAAGAACCTAAAGAAGAAAAGAAAGGATTCTTTGGTAGACTTTGGGCTAAGATTAAAGCTAATAAACTTGTTAGAAGAGTTATCTTAGGTGTTACAGCTTTAGCTGTTGCTTGTGGTATCTATTCTGCAGTTAATAACAGAAAATCACTTGAAGGTGAAATGTATCGTAGTAATTTAACGACTGCTTCTACAACAGTTGATAATACAAATGAAGATGATCATATGTATCATTTCACACCATTATCTACTAATTCTGCAGTTGCTGCTGATGCTCCAACTGTTACCTTACAAGAAGCTAATGCTCAAATCGTAAATACTCATTATTATGATAATGCAGCTATTTCTGGATTATTAGCTAGAACTCAAAATCAAACACAAAAGAATGCAATGTCTAATTTAGGCGCTGCTATGGATGGATTCAACAATGTATTCGCTTCTTATTACTTAGAAGAAGGAGTAGATGTTCGTCCTGCTCTTAAATTTGAAGAAGTTGTTGCTATGCAAGTTGCATACAATGATTATTCTAAAGATCAATTAAAGGCATACTTCAATGGTGCTGATATTAAAGCAGAGGATTTATCAAGAGCTTATAAAGATGGTAACCTACAATTAATGGGTGCTTATGCTATTGAAAATCCAGAACATCCAATTGATATGTCAATGTTAATTGATTCAGAAGAAGGTAAAGCTTTCTATCAACGTTATCATGAAGCTTTCTTAGCTGCTAAAATGGCTACAGGAGATGAGAAAATCCGCTTAGTATCTGAATTCTATCAAATGGTACATAATGATTTCCCTGTTTCTGAGAAAGAACGTACTGAAGGTATTTCTCATTCTGAAAACTATGAAAACTTACCTGCTTATAAATTATCTGTTACTCCAATGATTGCTGCTGCTGAAATGATGTGGCAAAATCTTGAAACAGATGTAACATTAAATGATTCAGAAATTGATTTCATTAATGATTTAGGATTATGTAATAGAGCTGATAAATCATTTGAAAGAGCAGAATTAGTTGCTTTAACAAGTGATAGAGATAACAATAATCCAACTTATGAAGAATATAGAACAGCATTCATTAACTACTATGTTACAACTGGTACATACTATGTTGATGATGAACATCGTGAATTAACTTATCTACAATCTTTCCAAGATGCTGTTAACTGGCATTTTGATCCAGAAGGTGAGTGGACTTACCAAGGTCATACTTGGACAGAAACTGAAACTCATACAGAAACACATCATTGGACAGAAACAGAAACAACTTATCATGAAGAAACAGAATCTCATCCAGTAGATGAATCTCAAGTTCCAGAAGAAATTCGTGATGATTTACAAGATCAAGTTGATGCTGAAATCGAAGCTGAAAATGAAAGACGTAGACGTGAGGCTGAAGCTGCTGCAGAAGCTGAAAGATTAAGATTACAAGCTGAAGCTGATGCACAAGCTGCTCAAATTGAACAAGAAGTTCAACAAGACAATCAAGATCTACAAGATAACATTGATCATGCTAATGAAACAATTAATCATAACCATGAAGATACGAACCCAGCTAATGACACACCAGTTAATGAAGCTGATTTAGGTCATGGTGTTGATTTCGATGATGATCATTCTGATTCTCAAGGTAACCTTGATTCTTCTGTAGAAAATATCACAACAGATTCTACAGGAGATCAAACAGGTGAACCATTACCAGATCCAAATGAAACTGGAAGAGAATTCGATGCTCAAGCTAATAATGCTTCTGCACCAAGTGCTGGTGGTAATAACAATGGTACTGTTGAAAGTGTTCCAGTAGCTGATGATTATTACTATGAGGATTCTTGGATCGAATATGATGAACCTGTTCAAGAAGAAGGATATCAATATCATAAATAATAAAAAGTGCTATATGCACTTTTTTATTTGTTTTTAAATATAAAGTTGACAATATCCAACAGTTGTGGTATAATTACTATACATTGAAGGTATAGAGGGGATACCAATTCAGGGGGTTGAATATATGAGTACAAATTATATATTTGAATATTTAGATGAAAATGATTTTAGAAAGAAAGAACGTTCTGTTCGTAAGTATAACATGTTAGCTTATAAGAAATTAACATTTACTTATTATCCAGAATTAAGAAAAGGTACTTTCTTAGGTAAAGAAGTTGGAAAAGATGAAAAGAATCATACAGTAAGTTATGAATTACAATTACCAACCGATGAACTATTTAAAAAAGTTCATGGACCAATTGTATTACATTATACTGTTTATACAGAAAAAGGTATTATTCTTTTAACTAACATTACACCAGAAGGTATCTTAGATGAAGGACATAGAGCAGAGTTATCTACCTATAAAGGTGTTATGATTTCTAAGACAAATCCTGAAAAGGATATGTTTAAAATCAATCTTTTAAATATGTTACAAAAATAGAGTAAAATCTCTATTTTTTGTTATTTCTACTTGCTTCTATAATGGTTTTATGCTATTATTAAATAGCAGCGGACCCTTAGCTCAGTTGGTTAGAGCATCCGGCTCATAACCGGGCGGTCATAGGTTCGAGCCCTATAGGGTCCACCATTAACATATGCGGGTATGGCGGAATTGGCAGACGCGCTAGACTTAGGATCTAGTGTCCCAGACGTGCAGGTTCAACTCCTGTTACCCGCACCAATTTAAAATGAAATCAGTCCTTATGGATTGATTTTTTTATGTTATAATATTTTCGTAAGGAGAATACTATGAGAAAGTTTGAAAAAATAAGTTTTGATCAATTTAAAAAAGATATAGCAGACGATAAAGAACTCTATGATTCTTATGAAATTCCAAGCAGAGATACTTATTATGCTGCAGGTTATGATTTTCATGCATTAACGGATTTTGTGATTCATCCAGGAGAGATTAAGAAAATTCCTACGGGTATTAAAGCTTCTATGGAAGATGATGAAGTTTTATTACTGATGGTTCGCAGTAGTCAAGGATTTCGATTCAATATTCGTTTAATTAACCAAGTAGGGGTTGTTGATAAAGATTATTATAATAATCCTAC
>CAMIXP010000041.1 GCA_946402785.1 uncultured Caryophanales bacterium
AAATTTGATAAAGGACCATTCTTTGCCATTCCACTTCATACCTATGAAGATGGTGGTACCAAAGAATACTATGGATTAGGATACAAAGTAATTAAATATAACCAAATCCAAGGAAGAAAAGATACAGAATTAGGAACTTGGTCATTAAAATACAATGTAGATCCAATCTATACAGAAATGCTTGATTTAGCAATTGAATTTAATGATAATCCAAATGCCATCAATAACTACTATAAAAAATTAGTAGTTGTTACAGGAAACTTAAAAGAAGTAGATGTAGACAACAATACCGTAACGTTAGAATATACAGATGATGGTGGAAAATATACGACAAAATTACTTTGCCAATTAGAAGTTGCAAATGAAAATATTAGTCTATTAGAACCAAACTATGAAATAACAGCTATGGGTACTGTAATGGATTATCAAAAGAAAACAATCTATCTAGAGAATTGCTTTGCAGAACAATAAAAGAGTAAAAAAAACTCTTTTTTTATTGTAAAAAAACCAGTATACTTATAATAGAGAAAACTAGGACGTGAGAAAATGAGAAAAAGTAGTTAATAACTTAGGAGGCAAAAATTGTAGCACAAGTAATAATTTTAGTTGTCAAGTTGGAAGTTACCGCTTTGTAGTGTACTCAACAGGAGAAATAGAAATAGGGAATGCGTATTACTTTGTACGAGTTGGAGTAAGCAGTGTAATCTATGGAATGCCAGAAGAAGGGTAAAAAATCATTAATAAGAAGAGTTTTACTCTTCTTTTTCTATGCTTTTCTATGACTTCTATGATATAATAAATTGAGTTATGAAAGGAGTGTTTTTCATGGAAGAAAAGCTTACAAGAGAAGAACTATTACATGTAGCAAATCTTGCTCGTATTAAGTTAACAGAAGAAGAAATTGAAAAATACCGTGTTCAATTAAGAAAACTATTAGATGATGTAGAAAAGATTAATGAAGTAAAAGGATATGATGATGATATCCTAATTGCTTGTTGGGATAATAATACAGAATTAAGACCTGACACAGAAGGAGAAATGTTAGATCCAAAACAAGTAATTGAAAATGCTCCTCATCATGCCGGAAACTATATTGAAGTACCAGTAGTTATCGGAGAAAGTGAAGGTGCTTAATATGAAATATTTAAACAAAGGTATTGATGAAATACATGAACTATTGAAAAGTAAAAAGATTAAGCCAATCGATCTAGTAGAAGAAGCATTTGAAAATATTGAAAACAATAAAGAATTAAATGCTTATATTACATTAAACAAAGAAGAAGCTATAAAAACAGCAAAAGAATTGGAAGATAAAGAAGTAGATAATATCCTATTTGGATTACCAATTGCTGTAAAAGATAATATTTGTACCAATGGTTTAAGAACAACTTGTGGATCTCATATTCTAGAAAACTTTGTACCAATCTATGATGCAACGATCGTAGAAAAGATTAAAGAAAAGAATATGATTATTATTGGAAAAACCAATATGGATGAATTTGCAATGGGATCAAGTTCTAGAACAAGTTATTTTGGAGCACCAAAGAATCCATGGAATACCAATAAAATTACAGGAGGATCATCAGGTGGTTCTGCTGCAACCGTATCTGCAAGAGATGTTTTATTTGCTATCGGCTCTGATACAGGTGGTTCGATTAGACAACCAGCAAGTTATACCGGAATCGTAGGAATGAAACCAACGTATGGTAGAATTTCAAGATATGGTTTAATTGCTTTTGCATCAAGCTTAGATCAAATGGGACCAATGACAAAGAATGTTTATGAAAATGCAGTATTATTAAATGCCATTGTTGGAAAAGATCCAAGAGATTTAACTTCTGCGAATCGAGAAGAAGAGGATTTCACAAGATTCATTGGAAAAGAAATTAAAGGAATGAAAATTGCAGTACCTAACTTCTTAATGGGAGATGTAGTATCAGAAGAAGTAAAGAATAAAATCAAAGAAACAATTGAACTATTAAAGAAGAATGGAGCAGTTGTTGATTTTATCGATGTAAAATATTTAGACCAAGCAATGATTTTATATCAGATTATAGCGATGGGAGAAGCATCTTCTAACTTAGCAAGATTTGATGGTATTCGTTATGGATTCCAAGCAGAGAATGTTAAAAACATTGAAGATGTATATCTAGAAACAAGAGGTCAAGGATTTGGAGAAGAAGTAAAAAGAAGAATTATGGTAGGTTCTTACTTACTAAGTGGAGAAAATGCCAAAATCTATTACAACAAAGCTTTATCCATCCGTGATGATATGAGAAAAGAATTCAATAAAGTATTTGAAAACTATGATTTAATCATTGGACCAACATCAGTTTCAACAGCTTATGATTTAACAGATCCAATGGATGATCCAAGAAAGAGTTTCATGGATGATGTATTAGTTATTCCAGCCAATATGGCAGGACTTCCAGGAATGAATATTCCAGTAGGATTTGATAAAGACCATATGCCAATTGGTATGCAAATTATTGGTAACTCTTTCGAAGAAGCAAAGATGTATCAATTAGGTAGTTTTATTGAAAAAGAATTAAACTTAGATTTAACACCAGGAGGTGAGAAATAATGTCAAATTATATTCCTACAATTGGTGTAGAAGTACACGTAGAATTAAAAACAAAGACAAAGATTTTCTCAAATGCCAGAAATGGTTATGGACAAATGGCTAACTCCTTAACAAATGTAGTTGATTTAGGATATCCTGGAACACTACCAACATTAAATGAAGAAGTTATAAATCTAGCAATCCGTGCCGCAACGGTATTAAATTGTAAGATTAGAAGAGAAATGTTCTTTGATCGAAAGAATTATTTCTATCCAGATAATCCAAAGAACTATCAGATTACACAATCAAGAACTCCAATTGGATATGATGGATATGTAGAAATTGAAGTAAATGGAGAAAAGAAGAAAATTGAAATAGAGGAAATGCATATTGAGGAAGACACTTGTAAGAGTGCCCACAGAGGAACAAGAACTCTTCTTGACTTCAACCGTGCAGGAGTCCCTCTAATCGAGATTGTTACAAAGCCATGTATCGCAAGTAGTACAGAAGCAAAATTATATCTAGAAAAGTTAAAAGAATTATTATTCTATTGCGATATCAGTGATTGTAAGATGGAAGAAGGTTCTATGAGAGCCGATGCCAATGTATCTATTCGTAAGAATGAATCTGATCCATTTAATACAAAAGCAGAGATTAAAAACATTGGATCTATTTCCAATGTTGGATTAAGTATTGAAAAAGAAATAGAACGTCAGGCTAAACTATATGATGCTGGAGAAACCTTTAAACCACAAACAAGACGTTTCGATGATAAATTACAAGATACCGTTTTAATGCGTGTAAAAGAAACAGGAAATGACTATCGTTATTTCCCAGAACCAGATATTCCTTTTGTTGTTTTAACAGATGAAATGATCGAAGAAGCAAAAAAAGGAATTCCAATGTTACCAGATGAAAGAAGAAAAGTTTATGTAGAAAAAGGAGTACTAGAAACAAATGCCAATAAACTAGTACAAAATAGACCACTAAGTGATTTCTTCAATACGTTATTAGAAGAAGATACAGATTTTAAGATTGCTTCTAATATGTTATTAGGTGACATTTCAGCTTACTTAAATAGAGAAGAAAAAGAGTTATCTGAAACAACTCTTACAAAAGAAAGATTCCTAGAATTAGTAAAAGCTTATGCAGAAGGAACGATTACAAGTAAAAACTTAAAAGACATGTTAGATACCATTCTTGAAAGTGATAAATCCATTGCTGAAATCATGAAAGAACAAGGAATTGAAAATATCACAGATGATAGTGAAATAAGAGGAGTTATTCAAGAAATTATTAAGAATAATCCAGAGAGTGTATCTGACTTTAAGAATGGTCATGATAGGGCTTTGAAGTTCTTAATGGGACAAGTAATGAAAGAAACAAAGGGAAAAGCAAACCCTCGTTTAGCAAATGAAATATTGCTTGAGGAATTAAAGGGATAGATTGAAAACATCCCCTTCATAGTGTATAATGTTTATTAGGATGTGATGATATGAAGTTTGTCAGAAAACATAGATATTTAGTTTTAATTGGTTTGATTATTATAGCCGTTATTTTGGCATTATTAATATTAAAAGATACCGTATCTTTTGATGAAACAACAGCTGTATATGGAAACCGTTTAGATGGAATAGAAAATGTTGAGATAACAAAAGAACAAAAAGATCAAGTAAAAGCAGCATTAAAAGATAGAACAGAATCTGTAAACGTTCGTGTTGCTGGTAAATTAGTAAATGTAATTATTAAAACAAATGGGGATGTATCTCTAGAAGATGCAAAAGGAATGGGACCAACTGCATTAGGAGTATTCACAGATGAACAAAAAGCATTCTATGATTTCCAATTCCTAATTAATAATAGTGAAAACCAATCTCAATTCCCAATTATTGGTTATATGCAACATTCAAGAGATGCTATAACATGGACAAAAGATAGAGAAAAGACGGAGGGTTAAGATGAAAAAAAGAATATTGATTATTCTTCCTATCTTAATAGCCGTTGTTACGTTTATCTTTGTTTATCGTTATTACAACAAAGAAGATAAGACAACAACCCTAACCATTACAGAAAAAAGATGGGTAGAAGAAAATCATGAAAAAGAATTCGACTTTGAAATCGTTAATGATTATCCACTATATGGATTAAATGGAGTAGGAGTAATCTTCGACTTCGTAGAGGATTTTGAAGAAAACATTGGAATTGAATTCAATAAAATATCTTATTTAAAAACAGAAAAACCAACTGGAAAAGGATATAGAATTCGTATTCTAGATAATGATGAAGAATTAACAGATCAAGATTTATTCTTATTTAGTGATAATTATGTAATTGTTGGAAAACAATATGAAAGAATTAATCATATAAAAGATATTAAGAATAAAAAAATTGGTGTATTAAAAGAAGATGAAGAAAAAATTACATTCTATTTAAAAGGAGCAAGTAATCTATCATATGCAACATATGAAGACGTTGCAACCATGTATGATGCTTTAGATAAAGAAGAAATCAACATGTTAGTAGTTCCTAATATTATGTATTTAAATTACACCATTCAAAAAGATAAATATCATATTAACTATTACTTAACAGAAGCTAAAAAACAAATCGTTTTAACATTAAGTGATAGTGATAAAAAACTAAATACTATCTTAGTAAAATACTATAATAAATGGAAACAATTAAACTATGTTTCTGAATATAACAAAGAATATTTAGCATACTATATTGATAACAACAAATTAGATGCAAAGACAAAGACATCTTTAATGTCTAAGAACTATGTATATGGATATGTTGAAAATGTTCCATATTAAAAGAATGTTAATAATCATGTTGCAGGTATTGCAGGAGAATATATCAATCGAGTATCTCGTCTTGCAGATATCACATTCAAATACAAAAAATATAGTTCCGTAAAAGCATTAAAGAAAGCAGTAGAAAAAGGAGAAGTAGATATCTACTTTGATTACTACAACTATGCAAATGATGATTATCTACCAACGATTTCTACTTTCATTGAAGATTTTTCAGTACTAGGAAAACAAGAAGATAATCATATTGTTACATCTTTTGAAAGTATGAAAGATCAAGAAATTGTTATGTTAGAAAATGATGCTTTATATAGTTACTTCAAGAGTAATTCAAAAGCAAAAATAACAACCTATAAAAATATTGATGAATTAGTAAAAGAAGCAGGAAATCGTATTATTGTAGTAGATAGTGAAGTATATCGTTATTATCAAAATAACAAGTTTAAGAAATATAAATTAATCTATCAAGATAATATGATGAATGATTATAAATTCATGGTTAAAAAAGGAAATGAAGCCTTCTATGATTTATTTAACTATATCATCAATACCAATTCTTACTATAATTATAGAAACTCAGGTATTGAGAATCTAAATGCATTAATTATAGAAGATTCAACCTTAGAACAAGTATATTCAATCGTTCTAGCAATTGTATTTACTCCATTAATTATTATTGGATTAATTATCTTAATTATTAAGGGTAAGAACAGAAAGAAAAAAGTAAAAATAACAGATCGTCATAAATATACCGATATGCTTACATCTTTAAAGAATAGAAACTATTTAAATATGAAGATGCAAGAATGGGAGGATTGTGAAATATTCCCTCAAGCAATTGTCATGGTAGACTTGAATAACGTTAAATACGTTAATGATAACTACGGACATGAAGAAGGAGATCAATTAATTATTAAAGCAGCAGGAATCCTTGTAAATACCCAATTAGAAAACAGTGAGATTATTCGTACCGATGGTAATGAATTCTTAATCTACTTAGTAGGTTATAGTGAAAGACAAATTAGTACTTACACAAAGAAATTATCAAAAGAGATGAAGAACTTACCACATGAATTTGGTGCTGCAGTCGGATATAGTATGATTTCTGATGAAATCAAGACATTAGACGATGCAATCAATGAAGCAACTCTAGAAATGATTACAAATAAAGAAGAATATAAATAAAAGGAAGATATATGGAAAAAGCAAGAGAGTTTATATTAAAAATATTCAAATATCTAATGAAACCAGAGCTAAGAATATTACCAGGACAACTTGCTTTTTTTCTTGTTATGACAATCATTCCTTTATTAGCTCTGTTGGTAACAATAGCAGCAGCTTTATCCATTTCAGTAGAAACAGTTAGAATTGCGATTAGTGACTCAGTTCCAGAAGGACTAGCCAATATATTAAATGGAATTATTTCAGGAAATGGAATTAACTTTAATATGATTGTGTTCTATTTCTCAGCAATCCTTTTAGCAAGTAATGGACCATATTCCATGATTAATGTTTCCAATGAGATTTATAAAGTAAAACCTAGAAACATTCTAAGTAGAAGAACAAAAGCAATTGTCATGATATTTGTGATTATGTTACTTTTAATCTTCTTAATCTTAGTACCTGTATTTGGAGGAACCATCTCAGAAATCATCATGCAGATAACAGGAAGTTCCTTGATTCCCCAAATCATTAAAAAAATACTAACAATCTTGAAGTACCCAATTATGTTAGTAGTCTTATTTATTAATATTAAAATGATGTATATTATTGCACCAGATGAAGAAATACCTGCAAAAACAACCAATCGAGGAGCTGCATTCGCATCCATTGGTTGGATTCTTGCAACAGAGATCTTCTCTTTCTACTTAGAGAAGTTTGCGAAATATGATGTATTCTATGGTGGTATTTCTAATATTTTAGTATTGTTCCTATGGATTTATTTATTATCCTATATCTTTGTTTTAGGAATGATTTTAAATGCAAGTAGCTATAGTAGTTACAAAGAAGAATTGAAATAATTCTTCTTTTTTTATATCCTTCCTTGGTTGAAAGAATAGGGAATAAATGATATAATGACATAGTGAGGTATTATATGAAAAGAATAAAAATTGGATATGAAAAATTAAAGAAAAAAGCCAAAAAGTATTTCAAGCATATGAAAGAAGATCATGTAATACGTAATTACTTTAAAGAAAACGTATTATTCGTTGCTTTTGTAATAACAGCTGTATTAAATTCAACCGTATTAAGATTCTTTTGTATGCATTCGATAGAAAACTACTTATCATGGAAAGCTGTCTTAGCAGATACAGCCGTAGTAACATTCCTAGGATCTTTTGTTTATTTATTAAAGCCTAAGAATCGTTTTACTTACTTATTGATTTGTAATATTATTCTAACGGCTTTATGTGTCATTAATTCAGTATATTATACGTTCTATACATCCTTCGCATCTATTTCAATGCTATCTCTAACACAATACATTGGAGATGTAGGAGATGCCGTTGTAGAAAACGTATTACAGTTAAAAGATATGATTTATATCATTGGACCAATTGCTTTCATTATTGTTCATCTTCGTTTAAAGAAGAAGAATTACGATAAGAAAGTAGATTTAAAGTCTGATCGTAAGAAAAAAACTCTTCATACAATGGGATTTGCTGGAGTACTTGGATTAATCTTCTTAATGACGATGACATCATTAGATGCATCAAGATTTATGAAACAATGGAATAAAGAGTATATCGTTATGAGATTTGGTATCTATGTATATCAAGCAAACGATGTATTCACAAGTATCCAACCAAAGATTAATTCTATGTTTGGATTTGATAAAGCTAATAAAGAATTTATTGATTATTTCGCAGAAAGAGAAGAACCTAAAGAAAATGAAATGACCAATATCTTTAAAGGAAAGAATATTATAGTTATCCATGGAGAAAGTATGATGACGAATGCTATGAGTCTATCTTTCCATGGAGAAGAAGTAACACCAAACTTAAATCGTTTGGCAAGTGAAGGAATGTTCTTCTCAAACTTCTATTCTCAAGTAAGTGTTGGTACGAGTAGTGACTCTGAGTTAACGTATAACACATCATTAATGCCAACAAAGAGTGGAACAGCCTTTGTATCATACTCTGATAGAACCTTTAATTCTGTTCCAAAATTATTAAAAGAACAAGGATATTACACATTCAGTATGCATGCTAATAATGCAGATTTCTGGAATAGACGTAATATGTATAACAGTATTGGATATGAAAGATTCTATAGTAAATCTGATTATGAAGTATCGAAAGAAAATACAATTGGATTAGGATTATCAGATAAAGAATTCTTTAGACAATCTGTTGAGAAAATCAAAGAAGTAAATGAAGAAAAAGAACATTGGTATGGATTATTAATTATGCTTTCAAACCATACACCATTCTCTGATGTTGAAAAATATGGAGAATACAATGTAGATATGGTAGAGACCGTTACCTATGATGATGGCTCTCAAGAAGAAGTAACTTATCCATATATGGAAGGCACAAAACTAGGAAACTACTTCAAATCTCTTCACTATGCAGATAGTGCTTTAGGAGAATTCATTACAGAATTAGATGAAGCTGGTTTACTAGAAAATACAGTAATCATTTTATATGGAGATCATGATGCAAGACTTCCTAAGAAGGATTATAATCTTCTATACAACTATAACCCAGAAACACATGATATTAGAGACGAAGAAGACGAACTATATAGAGAATATGATTCTTACCAATATGAATTAGGAAGAAAAGTACCATTCATTATATGGACAAAAGATATGAAAGGTTCTAGATTGAACTTTGAATATCATAATGTAATGGGTATGTATGATGTACAACCAACGATTGGTAACATGTTTGGTTACTATAACAAATATGCATTAGGACACGATATCTTCTCAATCAAAGAAAACAATATCGTTGTATTCCCTAATGGAAACTGGGTAACCAATAATGTTTACTACAACAGTCAAAAAGCAGAATACTTATCTCTTTCTGATCAACCAATCACAGAAGAAGAAATTACATCCAATACAGACTATGCAAATCGATTATTAGATGTTTCCAACAACATCATTGTATTTGATTTGTTAAATCCTGAAAAGAATGCAGGAGTAATGAAGAAAGACGAGGAACAGTAAATATGAAGATGAAAAAGAAAGTAAAAAGAATTATTTTAGGAATCGTAATAGTTGCGTTACTTGTTTTATTAGGATTTGTTGTATATAAGAGTTTTACTCCAAAAGAAAAAGAAGTAAAAGAAGTAAAAGTAGTAAGTCATATTGAAGAATATGGATACAAATTAAAAGAGAATAAACCAAAGGCTTATAAAGACATGTTTAAAGAACTAGAAGACATTCTAAAAGAAGAAAAAGTAGATGAAGAAGCCTATGCAAAAAAGATCACAGAAATGTTTATATATGACTTCTATTCCTTAGATGACAAAGATGCAAAAACAGATATTGGTGGAGTAGACTTTGTCTATAGTGGCACCTTAGATAACTTCTTAAAGAATGCACAAAATACATATTATAAATATGTAGAAAGCAATATCTATGGAAATCGTACACAAAAGCTTCCTGTTGTAAAAGATATCGAAATAACAGGTCTAGAACAAGTACCATTCGCTTATGGAGATCAAACAGATGAACATGCCTATAGTATTACAGTAACATGGGATTATACAGACACTGCTTTCTCAACTTATCAAAAAGGAGCAGTCCTAAAATTCATACACGATGGTAAAAAACTAAGTTTAGTAGAACTACAATAGTAGTTCTTTT
>CAMIXP010000042.1 GCA_946402785.1 uncultured Caryophanales bacterium
CTGGATGTTCTGATAAGTATTTATCGATAGAGGCTTGTCTTGCTTGAGCTGCAGCCTTATCTGCATCGATAACAATATCTCCTTGTTTAATAGCTTGACGAACAGCTTCTTCTGCGTCTTCTTTTGACATTCCTCCAGCCATCAATGCAGCTACTGCAGCTTCTTTTGAAGCATAGGCTGGTGTTTGGTCTACTGATGTTTCTGCAGCTGCTGCTGCTTGTTCTGCATATGATCTTTCAATTAAATCATATGGTGCCTTTTTGTGCTCTGCATCTACTGCTGCTGCAGCTTCATCCATACTTGCTTCTGGATGAGCCTTCATATAAGCGTCAATTGCATTTTGACGATCTACTGCATCCGGTGCTCCTGGATGTTCTGATAAGTATTTATCGATAGAGGCTTGTCTTGCTTGAGCTGCAGCTTTATCTGCATCAATTACAATATCTCCTTGTTTAATAGCTTGACGAACAGCTTCTTCTGCTTCTGCTCTTGACATTCCTCCAGCCATCAATGCTGCAATTGCATCTTCTTTTGAAGCATATGCAGGTACTTCTGCAGGTGTATCACTAGTTGGTTCTCCACCAGGTGCTCCAGATGATGCGGCAGCTGCTGCTGGATCTGTAAATTTAGTTCCAGCTAATGTACTGAATCCTGAATTGATTGTTCCAAATTGAGGTAACATTAAGTCTTCTAGTCTTTGTCTTTCTATATCCCATGTTTTCCATTTTGGATTTTGTTTGTATCTTACAATGTCATATCCTTCTTTATATGTAGACGAAACGTCTCCTTTTTCATTTTTATAGATAGGAATTTCTTTATCTGGCTCTCCTGCTACCCACTCATTATAAGCAGTTTGATCTGCTGCTAAGGATGTTAATTTTCCTTGCAAATCTGTAGCTGAATCTATCATTGCTTGAAGATTTGTAGCTAAACTATCACTGACTGCATCGATTGTTGCTAAGATTTTATTGGTATAATAAGCCTGAAGATTTCCCTGAACTTCATCTTCCCAGTTACCAAAATTAACAGCGGATCTTGAAGACTCAATTCCATCAAATGCTCCCTTAAAAGTTCCTTGTAATGTTCCTAATTCAGTAGCTAATGTTTCCATTTCTCCTGCAATTGTCGTACTAGTTTCTGAATCTGTAAAGCTTTGTGCTAATGTATATGCCATAAAAAAACACCCTCTATCCTAGATTACTCTATTTTATCCTATAATATTATTTTAACTTTTTTGTAAAGGAAAAGCAATCTTTTCTTTTTGCTTTTTTACACAAAAAAAGAACCTATTTTGTAGGTTCTTTTTCTTCCTCGATTACTGTTAATTTTGCTTTATATTGAGATAGTAAATCTGCAAGTAATGCTCTTGGAACATAAACTCCTGTTTGTAATGGATTTCCATTATAATTCTCTACTCTCTTTGGATTAGCAGCAACTTCTTGATAGTGTTCTAATTCTTGTGTTTCTAATGCTTTTCCAAAACGTAGAATTCCTCTTTTTCTTGCTTCTACGTATACTTCTTCCATTACCATAGGAAGTGTCATTACTTGTTCCCCTTTTACAAATTCAATTTCTTCTACATTTGGATATTTTTTTGATAATTGATCAATCATTTGAGACATGAATTCTTCATAATTAATATAGTATCCGGAACCAACTCTTAAGGAATTACCTGGCATTGTCATTTCTCCTCTTAAAGATTTATTCTTTCCATCATAATAGAATAAATGAACTTGTCCTTCTTTTCCTTCTCTCAATACGGTGAATCCATTCAATTCTTCCATGTTTTCTGTATGAATGGATGTCATTTTAATTGTTTTCTTTGGTTCTTTATCTAACAATCCATCTATGATATTTTTCATGTCTGCTCTACTAATTGTTTCATCCATAGCTTCCGTTAATCCTTCACGAATCATATTCTTTCTTGACTGAACTTCACATTCAGAAACAGCTTTTGTCATGATATCTGCATAGTATTCTGCAACTTTTGGATCAGTTGCATATAATAGTTTTTGAATATTATCCTCTGTTGTGAATGGATTACTTAATTCGAATGGCATTAAACTAAACTTTTCACCTGAACGAATTTGGTTTGCGATTGATAAATAATAATCGTAAATTGATATTTTTGCTTTTTCTGTATATTCTCTTAGTTTTTGAACATACTCTGTTTTTGTCATAATGATTCCCCCTAAAAACAAGGTTTATTATAGCACAAAGCCTTTTTCAATACAACAAAAAAGAAATATCTATTGATATTTCTCCATTGCTTTCATCATTTGATTAATTTGTTTTTGATTTGGCTTTCTACCCATTTGCATCATTAATGCTTTAATCATTTCTTCATTAATTGGTGGATTTTTCTTTAAGTATTTTTTCATAACAAGTCTTGATACGAAGAATCCAATGACTGCTCCTAGAAGAAGACCAACTACAAGTAGAATAATATCTTGTAACATATTTTCATCTCCTTGTCTTTTATTTTAACGGATTCTTATTCATTTCACAAGTTATTTAAAGAAAAAAGACTTATTATTTTAATAAGTCTTCTATTTTTTCTTCTAATGTCTTAGCATCGAATCCATATTTTTCATAGACATCTTTATATTTTCCGGATGCTCCAAACTGATCCATCGTTATTAAATACTTTTCATTAAAGATAATCTTATTCCATGATTCAGAAGAAGATGCTTCTACTGCTATCTTTCTTACTTCTACTGGAAGTACACTTTGTTTGTATTCTTCTTCTTGCATCATAAAGCGATTTAAGTTTGGCATGGATACAACTCTAATATCAATTCCTTTTGTTTTTAAGTTTTTTGCAACTTCCATGACAATGTGTAATTCTTCGCCACTACTAATAATAATCGCATCTGGTTTTGACATAGAATCTAATGCAATATAGCCACCTTTTTCTACTTCATTTGCTTTGGT
This sequence comes from uncultured Caryophanales bacterium, assembly GCA_946402785.1. GTDB lineage: Bacteria > Bacillota_I > Bacilli_A > RF39 > UBA660 > UBA3789. Next base: position 2,935 of record CAMIXP010000042.1, read on the forward strand.
ACATTCTAAGATTGGTAGTTTATTTCTTGATAATGTGATTACTGCAGGAGATGTTTCTTTTGCGAAGATTGCTTTATATGCACCAATTACTTCATTGGCATCTGCTGGACGGAATACATCAAAATTAGGTAATGTTCTTAATCCTAATAATTGTTCTACTGGTTGATGGGTTGGTCCATCTTCTCCTACACTGATTGAATCATGTGTGAATACATAGATGTTTGGTAAATTCATTAAGGCAGCCATTCTCATGGCTGGTTTTAAGTAATCGCTGAATGCTAAGAATGTAGAACAATATGGTCTAAATCCTGATAGAGCTAACCCATTGGTAATAGCTCCCATTGCATGTTCTCTTACTCCATAATAAATATTTTTACCTAAACGATTTTCTTCTGTGAAGTCTCCAACATTTTCAATATATGTTTTGTTTGGTCCAAATGTGTCAGCTGCTCCACCCATCATATATGGGATATTGGGAACGATTCCATTTAATACTTTTTTAGAAGTATCTCTTGGAGATTCTACTTTATCTTCTGGAGCATCATAAATATAGTTTTTAAAATCTACTTTTTTGTTTGGATTCATGAAGAATTCTAATTCTTCTCTATCTGTAATAGGCATCTTTGCTAGTTTGTCTTCAAAGTCTGCTTTTAAGTTTTTACATCTTTCTCCAATCATAAATCTAAATTCTTCTAGGGATTGTTGAGATACTTGGAAGAATAAATCTCTTAATCCCATCTTTTCTTTAATTTGTGTAATATCTTCTTCTTTTAATGGAGAACCATGTACTTTTGATGTTCCTTCTAATTCTGAATATTTTCCAATGGTTGATTTGATTTCAATTAAGGTTGGTTTATCAGTTACTCCTTTTGCTTGAGTAATTGCTTTTGAAATTAATTCAAAGGCATTTCCATCTTCAACCGAAATAACATTCCAACCTTGAGATACAAATCTCATAGCAACATTTTCTTGGAAACAATTCTTTGTTGGTCCATCTAAACATATATTATTAGAATCATATAATACGATTAATCGATTTAATTTTAAGTTTCCTGCGATAGCAGCTGCTTCATAGGAAATTCCTTCCATTAAATCTCCATCTCCACACAATACATATGTATAGTGATCAATTACTTTATATTTTTCTCTTAAATAGCTTTCTGCAATGGCCATACCTACGGCTGTTGCAAAGCCTTGTCCAAGAGGTCCTGTTGAACAGTCTACTCCAGGTGTTACTCCTACTTCTGGATGTCCTGGTGTCTTGGAATCTAATTGTCTAAATGCTTTTAAATCATCTAATGATAAGTCATAACCTGCCATATATAGGGTTGCATATAACAAAGCTGAACCATGTCCGGCAGACATGACAAAACGATCACGATTAAAGAAATTTGGATCCGTTGCATCAAAATTTAGATGATGAGCAAACAATGCATAAATAGCTGGGGCTGCTCCTAAAACAATTCCAGGATGACCACTATTTGCTTCATGAATCATATCAATTCCTAAACATCTTATTTGATCTACAATCTTTTCTTGATTAATTTCTTTGATATCTGTTATTTCATTTATCATTGTATTCCTCCTCTTGGTTTTCTATTATATCATTTCTCTTACTTTTTATGATATCGAATTAATTTATAGCACTCCATAACAACTAATATAATTAGTCCTAAACTAAATAGTCCTACTAAGTGTGAATATGGAAGAGATGTTGTTTTTAAGAAGATAGAAATGGAATCTACTTCTAGTACGACAAGTCCTAATAAAATGGAACCTAAAACTCCAAATAAGAATATATAGTTACTTGTGATTGGTACTGAGAATACACTTCTTCTTTCACTTCTACAGTTAAATGCATGAATATTTTGAATAATAATCATTAAGGCTACTACATAAACTCTTGCTAGAGCTGTACCTAATCCAACATATTTTAATAAGTATACCCATAATCCAAATACAATTAGACCAATCGTTGTTCCAGATACAACAATTTCTACTAATAATTCTTTATCAAATAAACTTTCTTTTGGATCTCTAGGTGGATCTTTCATAATATCTTTTTCTGGTCTTTCAAATGAAAGAGCAAAGTCTTGTATACCATCTGTTACAACATTTAACCATAATAATTGTATGGCTACTAATGGCATTGGCATGTCACATAGAATAGATAAACAGAAGAATAATACTTCTGCTAATCCACAAGATACTAAGTAATATGTAATCTTACGAATATTCGAATAGGCAACTCTTCCTTCTAGCACACCATTTACGATGGAATTAAAGTTATCATCCATTACAATCATTTTTGCTGTTTCTCTAGCAATATCGGTTCCACTACCCATGGCGATACCGATGTTTGCAGAACGTAAAGCTGGAGCATCGTTAACCCCATCTCCTGTAACGGCTACAAATTCACCTTGTCTTTTTAAGGATTCTACAATTTTTAATTTTTGAATTGGTGTAACACGAGTAAATACTTTTTTACTTTTTACGAATTCATCGAATTGTTCTATACCTTTTTCTAGATATTTATCTACTTCTTTTCCGGTTGTTACATCATTATAATTTGTTGTTAGTTTTAAATCTTTTGATATTTTAAAGGCTGTTAAAGGGTGATCTCCTGTAATCATTAATACTTTGATTCCAGCCGAAGAACATTTTTGAATCGCACCAATAACTTCTTTTCGAATTGGATCAATAAATCCTACCATACCCATAAACGTAAGATTCTTGATATCTTTTACGGAATAATCGTCTTTTGCTGCTACTTTTCCATTTGCAACTGCAATCACACGATATCCATCTTTTGCTAATTCTTCATTTTGTTCTTCTAATCGATTGGTATCAAATGATTTGATGAAATTAATTTTATTACAGAAGGATTCTACTACTTCTAGTGATCCTTTGATTGTACAGTATGTTTCTCCATCTTTCTTATAGAATACAGCAGAATATTTGTTTGCTGATTCATATGGGATTGTTTCTAATATTTCAATCTTCTTGGTATCTACTCCCATTTTCTCTCCTAATACTAGGAAAGCAATATCAATGGAATCTCCTATTTTTTCAGTTGATGAGAATTTTGCTTCATTGTTGATTACACCTAATGTTGCAATTTCTTTTGCATATTCTAGTTTTTCTCCTGCAACCGTTCCATTTACTTTATAACCAGTTCCACTAATTGCATATTCTTGATTATTTGGTAACAGGATTTTTTTGGCTGTTTGTTCATTAACGGTAAGAGTTCCTGTTTTATCACTGGCAATGACAGTACAACTTCCTAAGGATTCTACGGAATATAATTTTTTAGCAACTACTTTATGCTTTGCCATTTTATTAGAAGCGATTGTTAAGGCCATGGTTAAAGCTAATGGTAATCCTTCTGGCATAGCTGATACGGATAAAGCAATTACGGATAATAAGATTTCTTCTGCGGATAAGTTTTTACCTGCTAAGATAATGGCAATTACCATACCAACAAATACGATTAACACGGTAATATCTTTTGAAAATTTTTCTACACGAATCGTTAATGGTGATTTTTCTTCTTTTGTATTGTTGATTGTTGTTGCTATGAAACCAATTTCTGTATCGGTACCAATTTCACATACAATTGCTTTGGCACGTCCTGTTGATACACTTGTTCCTGCAAATAACATATTGGTTTGAGAAGTAACCGCTAATTTTTCATTTGGTAGTGTTTGATTATTTTTCTCTACGGCTAAACTTTCTCCTGTAAGGATAGACTCATCTACTGTGAAGTTATGAGATTCAATAATTCTCATATCCGCAGATATTTTGTCTCCTGATTCTAGGTAAACTAAATCTCCTACTACTAGTTCTGTTGAGTCTACTAATACTTCTTTTCCATCTCTTTGTACTTTTACTTTTTCTTTTACTAGATTTGCTAAGGCTTCTGCTGTATTGTTTGCTTTCTTTTCTTGCACAGTTCCCATGATTAAATCGATGGTAATAATTAATGTGATTGCAATGGCATCTACATATTCTCCTACACTTAGGGATGCAAAAATAGCAACTACTAAAAGCATAACAATTGGATCTAATAATTCTGAAATAAATATTTTTAATAAACTATCTGGTTTTTTACGTGGTAGTTCATTTAATCCATTTTCTTCTAGTCTTTTTTCTGCTTCTTGTGTTGTTAAACCATCTAGACTTGTATTAAAATCTTGATAGATTTCTTCTATTGTCATCGCATGAAATCTTTCTTCATTCATAGCTTACACCTTCTTTAAATCTTTTTATACTACCCTATTCTACTATTATATTATATCATTAAAATGCATTTTAAAAAGAGGTATTTCTACCTCTTTACATATTTGTACTTTTCTTCTTTTTTAGTTTTTCAAATATTTTTTTGAAAAATTCTACGGTCTTTAAAATATAAGATTGGTCGATGGTAAATAAGAGATTGATGGCTCCTACAATTAAATCTATTAAATCAAATAAGAAGAAGGATGCAACAGATGCCATTAAACCAAAGTATTTTGTTTTGGACCATTTTTGCATGTATCCTAACATCGTTAAAATAAATCCTGCTGATTGGAACATAATTAATAAATAATTCCATCGATTATCAGTCATTAATGTTTTATTATTTACCATAATAATTTTTGCAACAATCGCAATTCCAAATAATATTAGTGTGAAAGTTGTTGCATATTTTCTAAACTTTGGATCTTCTATATTATTTTTAAATTCAATCAATGGAGTCGTATCGGATGAAGCTTGTGCTAATCTTTTATCTAATTCTTGTTTTTCTTTTTCTATTTCTTCTTCTGATTTATACCCTACTAAGTCTTTATCATTTAATGTAATGATTTCTTCCCATTTATTTCCATCATGTCCTGGATCAATTCCACAACAGATTTTATATTCTGGATGATTTAATTGATTTCTCATAGGGATTCCCATTTTTGTAGCAAAATCAATTACTTCTGAATCGTAGTTTAAGTTTGCTTTAAAGAAAATAATTTTATTATCCATGATATATCCACGAATAACATTCTCATATTCATCCATATTACCACCAAGGGATTGATACCATTCTCTATGATCCATTGTTGTATTTTGAATGAATTTGATTTCTCCATTGATTACAATAAATAGAATTCGATTATTCATAAGCAACCAACCTTTCTATGATTTATTATAACATAGAAAAAGAGCTTACGCTCTTTAATCTTTTACTTTTACTAGATAATAAGTATCTGAATTGTCTACATTTAATACTTGTGCTTCAAATCCTTCTTCTCCATGATCAACTAGGATCCATACAAATCTCCATTCTGATCCTGGAGGGAAGTTTGTTTCAGACTTATCTTCTCCATTCGAAATAATTTTTTCAGGAGTCATGATAATGGCATAAACATCATTTGCGGTTACGGTTCCTTTGGATTGTTCTACAATAGAATCTAATTTTTCAGGATCAATTCCTACTGCTTTTAATCCTTTTTTACCAATTTTAATAGATGTTTTTCCATACCAATAATTATCTTCTAGATTGGATTCATTTTTATACCACCAGAATTCTCCCCCTTTAAATTTCCAATAAGTTGGAGATTCTGATAAGGTTCTATATTCTCCATAGATTGTTTTCTTTCTTGCGGTTGCATCTAATCTTAGATTATTGAATTGATTCCAACTACTCATATTATAAAGAGTTTGTGCTAAAGCATTTTCATTGGTTGGTTCTGTATCAATTTCAATTGTTTCTAATAGTTTTAAAACTGCTGGATTTAAATCTGATAACATGTCTTGACTCGCGTTTGTTAAGAAAGATAAAACAGAATTATTATTCTTAGATATTAATAAGTAATACTTTCCTTTTAATTCTCCCGTACTATTAAACGTATAATTATAAGTTGCATAATAGATGTCATCTTTTAGATGAGCAAAAGAAGAATCTTTTGATAAAGTGAAAGATGTATCAATATCTTCTTTCCAGTATTTATAAAAATCATCATAGGTTGTTGTCTTACATGTTGCTTTATTAAAATCACATTCTACGGTTTCATCTAGGTTACTTTGTCCAATTGCAGTGAAGAATGCTTTTTCATTGTTATATTTTAAGGCTGGTTTATCTCCTGTTAGTGTTGTTGTTGTCCACATAGAATCATAGGTTAAGGAATATCCTTTTCCAAAGAATTGATGAGTTGTGTCATCTTCTACTGGTTTTTTCAAACTAATAGAACTTACGATGATTGCAATACCAATTCCAATAAATAGAAGACAACCGATGATCAATAAAATGATTGGTAATTTTGATTTCTTCTTTACCGGTGTCATTGGTTGTGGATATGTAACCGGTTGTTGGTATACAGGTTGTTGATAAACTGGCTGTGTTTGTGCAATGGTTGCCGGAACTGTTTGTGGCTGTGGCGCTGGCATTGGTTGTACAGCTGGTGTTGTCGCAGGTGTTGTTACCGGAATCGTTGCAACAATTTGTGGCGCTGTTGGTGTTGTTGTCGCTGGAATTGTTACTGGTTGTGTAACAGCAACTGTAGCCGGTTGTGTTATAGGAACAGTAACAGGAACTGTTGTAGCAACAGGTGTTGTTGCAGCAGAAATTGGGGCTACTGTTTTTGGTTTAATCTTTTTAACTTTGTTAGGTGATCCTTCTTTTTTGTTTCCCTTTTTAGGTACCTTCTTTGGAGGAGTTGTCGTTGCAGAAGTGTCTGGTACAGTCGTTGGTGCTTCTGTTTTTGGAACTGTTTCTGGTTGTGTCTCTGGAGTTGTTTCTTCTGGCTTTGTTGGTGGTTCTTCTTCCAAAATTTCTATTTTTTGTTCTACTTTTGGTGTTTTTTTAGGTACTTTAGCAGGCTTTGTAACTGGCTCTGTTTCAGGTTCAGCTTCTGGTTGGGTTTCCGGTTCTGTCTCAGGTTGAGTTTCAGGCTCTGTTTCAGGTTCTGTCTCTGGCTCTGTTTCTGGAACTGTCTTTGGTTGAGTTTCAGGTTCTGTCTCTGGCTGTGTTTCAGGTTCCGTTTCTGGTTCTGTTTCAGGCTCTGTCTCTGGTTGTGTCTCAGGTTCTGTCTCTGGTTGTGTTTCAGGCTCTGTCTCTGGCTGTGTTTCAGGTTCTGTCTCAGGTTGGGTTGCAGGCTCTGTTTCAGGTTGTGTTTCCGGTTCTGTTTCTGGTTGAGTTTCAGGTTCT
>CAMIXP010000043.1 GCA_946402785.1 uncultured Caryophanales bacterium
ATCCGATTCCATTTGGGGTTCTTAAGAAACCATGTCCTGTGGAAAAACCATTTTTAAATAATTTATTTAAATCGATTTGTGTACAAGTTGTTGTACCCATTGCCCAGAAATCAAGGTCATGAATATGAATATAACCTTCATCATGAGCTTTCGCATATTTAGAATCCATTAAGTAAGCTTTTGCAAACTCTCTTGATACGGTAGAACCGAAGTGAAGCATTGTTCCCATAGGTCCATCTCCATCAACGTTTGCATTTTCTCTTTTTGCATTTTCTTCTGTTGCTGTCTTTAATCCTAATGCTTCAATGGATTTAACGAATTTGTGTTGTTGTTTTACAACAAATGCATCACGGCTTGCAGCACGTCTTTCACGATATCCTTTGAATGATTCATAAACTGTATCATATTTTAATTTTTTAAGAATCTCTTCAATAGCATCGCTGATGTCTTCTACACCAATCGTCTTTCTATCTTTATATTCTTTCTTGATATAATCAAGTACTTTCTCTTTTACTTTATTAACTTCTTTTTCATCATACTCTTCGTAGACACTATCAAATCCCTTTTTAATAGCGATCGCTACTTTTGTATCATCGAAGTTAACCCTTTGACCACTACGTTTTACGACAGTGATTTCATCAAAAAAATCTTTGTCCATATATGTTTCCTCCCTATTCATATATTCTATTTTTCTTCGGCTACAATAAGTGTATCATATGTTTTAATTTTTTATATGTTTTTTTTGCTACTTTTTTTCAATTTTACATTTTTATTTTTTGGAGTTTTTTAATTTTTTCTTCCAAAAAAACATTTTATCGTTGATAAATAAAGAAATTAGAAATTGGAACTTTTTTTGTTCGATTTACACGTGTAAAAAATGTCTATTTTGGAACAAAAAAACTAGCCTTTCGACTAGCCTCTTTTTTAACTGAATGTATATGGGTTTTCTGGAGATCCGTCTCCTCCACTTAACGCTATCGTTGGTTTTAGATAAACACATGGAGCATAGTTATAACTATTGGTGTTTGAAGTAACAGTCGTATATGCTGAAAGCCCTGCGGACGTTATATAATATACCTGATTATTGGCTGATGATGGTCTTTTTATCATCGTCCATTGGAAGGTAGTTGTATTATATAACCAGTTATTTGTACGGCATTTATTCGAGTATCCACTAGAGTTCATTTGGGCTGCTATACAGGTTGATCTGGTAGAGGTGTCTCCTCCGCTTGTTGCATACCCATAATCGGATGGAGCAAACAGACCTATTTTGAAGGCTGTTGCTGTTTTTTCAGCATGCTCTTTTTCATAGAAATTCGTCGTAGTCCATTTGTTGTCTACGCCACCAATATTCCATTTTGTCTCTAAAATCATATCTTTATATTTTGAATTTAGGGAATTTAAATAGGTTCCATTTAATGTGTTATACATGTTTGATGTAAGCCAATCATTACTTGCTGTTGAATTCCATTGTGCTCCACTATAATCAAGGCTTGCTTTTAGTATTTTGAAGGATGGAGCATCCCCTACATCATTCATAACACCAATGATTCTCCATATTTCACAGTTTTCTCCATTATTATCACAATTAAACTTTGCATAATTACATGGATTGGTTCCAATAAAGCGTAGGTTGTTCTCTGGTTGACCATCATAGGCAAGTTTTGTCGTACAAGATGTAAGGTCTGGTTGTACGGTATAGATTCCTTCTGAATCAGGTGTTTCCCCATCTAGTAATTGCGTAATTGTTTCCGCACCTGTTGCTTTCTTATGAATGGTGTATTCTTTATTATAATCCAAATCAGGTAGTGTTAGAATTCCTCCTGATAGACTGTAATCATTTGAAGATATCTCATTTCCATCGGAATCTGTTATTGTAATATTTCCTTCATAATTTCCTAAGTTTACTTGTGGAGTAAATGAATAACGGGAAGATGAATAACTAGTACTTCTAATTTCTTCTTCTGTTTCTCCACGATTGTTTGTTAGACCATCATAATGAATTGTGACCATATTCGTGAAACAACACATTATTTCGTTTGTTAAAGTTTGATTGGTAATATTGTTTCCATCTATATAAGAAAATGTGATATAAAATGTATAGTCTTCTCTTACAGGAATCACTGTTAATCCCGGATCAATTCCAGATACTTCTGCTTTTATATTTGCATTGGTTGGTGTACCAGAGTCAAGATTCATATCCACTATTTCATTAAAAATCCAACTAAAAGTATCATAATTATGTACAGTTACTTCTACCTTTGCATAACTCGTCGGTGTATTATTTAATTCTAACTCATATGCAAAGTTTGATTCATTCATTTGTTTTATTTTAAAAGAGGAAGTATCTCCCTCATAATACTTTATTTTTACGAGAGATACTTTTTCATATGATTTATCAAATTGAGCAAGTTGGACATTTCCATTCACAAATAAGATTGCTTCTAAATAAGAATAACCAAATCCTAACAATAGAAAGAATAATAGTAATGACATCATGATATATTTTCGCTTATAGATTGTTTTATAGATGTTCTTTTTCGCCATTCTATTCCTCCTTCCTACTATCTCAATATTATTATAACACACCTTCTTTCAAAAGACTTTTTTACTCAACAAAAAAACAAGTATTTGACAACTTGTTTTTATTGTTTTATATATTGTTTTTGCTTTTCTAACTGACCTTGTAGTGGTTTTGTTAGTTCTCCTGCATAAACAATATCTAATTCATGTAATGCTCTTGTAAGGGCTACATATAATAGTTTCATATCTAGTGGATTATCAGATGAATAGATATCTTCTCCTGCATCATTAATGATAACAGCATCGAACTCTAGACCCTTTGCTAATTGATTGGATATGGTACAAACCTTAAATCTTTCATCCGATACATCATCATTTGGTCCTACATTTGGAATATCGATTCCAAGAGCAGCTAGATCATCGTTGATATAGTTAGATAGAAGGTTCGTTTTACTAATAATAGCAATATTTTTATAACCTTTTTTCTTTAATTCTTCCAGTTTCTTTGCAATCTTTTCTGGAATATCTGATCTTTTCTCCACTCCTGTTAATTGTACAGGTTCTCCATGTCTAATGACCATATCTGATCGATTGAGACCGATACTTTCTGCTACATCATCGGCAGCATCCATAATTTCTGCTGTTGTACGATAACTCTTATTAAAGTTAACAATTTCTCCTTTGTTTTGGAACATAGCTTGATTTACTTCTTCCCAATTGTTGATTCCTCTGTAGTCATAAATAGACTGTGCTAAGTCTCCAAAGATACTGAATGTTGCGTTCGGTAGTGCTTTTCTTAAGACATAGAAATTGAATTCTCCTAGATCTTGTGCTTCATCTACTACTACGTGTTTCATAGACTGATAACTTCTGTCAGGAGAAAGCACGGATTTAATATAGATTAAAGCTGCCAAATCTTCGAAATCATAGGAACCTTCTTTTATGTTTTTTGTGGTCTCTTTCTTTAAAGATTTGATATTTTTAAACCCAGAAGAATTAAAATCTTCTATGGTACTTATAAATAGTTTATAGACTTTTGTAGGCTCTATTTTGGCTTTATTAAAGTATCTTTTCAAAAGATTTCTACCATTCTTTCTTAATTCTTCTCTTCCCTTTTGAATTGTCTTTTGAATGGCCTCTTTTTCTTCTTTTGTTTGTGCTTCTCTAAACTTATCATAATAAAGAGATGTGAAACTTGATTCTAGATCTTCTTCTTTTGCTTCTATTAATCTACATAGTCTTTCAATGGTATAGTTTATTCTACTTCCTAACGTATTGTAGAATTTTGGATCATTCGTTTCTTCAAATACTTTTTGTATTTCTTCTGGAGATAATACTTGGAAATCTCCTAGCATTAGTGGCTTATCTGTTAGACTGCGCATAAATACTTGTAGGAAGTTTTCTAACATTTTTTGATATTCCATAGAACATTTGAATTTATCGATATCGTTTCCTTTTCCGGCGATACTTGCGACTACTTTCTTTTCTGATGGTCGAATGGTTATATCTTCTTCTATATAGTCTTTTGCAAATCCTTCAAACGTACATTGTTCTACTCCTGAAACATCTAATTCTGGAAGAACTGATTTAATATATTTCAAAAAGACTGGATTTGGACCAATTACTAGGTATTGGTTTTGTCTTACTGTTTTTAGATAGTTATAGACTAAATAGGCAATTCTATGAAGAGCAACGGTTGTCTTTCCAGATCCTGCTACTCCTTGAATGATTAAATTCTCCATCATCTTTTTACGAATGACATCGTTTTGTTCCTTCTGAATCGTCGCAACAATACTTTTTAATCTTGCATCATTATTGGTATTTAAATATTTTTGAAGAAGACTATCATTGGATACTAAGTCTACATCATAGTAATCTTGTAGTTCTCCCTCTTCAATTTCAAATTGTCTTTTTAAATCCAAATCTCCTTTTATGATTCCATCTGGTGCTTCATACTGGCACTTACCTAGTTCTGCATCATAGTATAAAGAACTAATTGGTGCTCTCCAGTCTGTTACCACAATATTGGCATCTTTCATGACTCCATTCTTTCCTATATATATAGGATGAGGTTTTTCTTCCCCTTCTTCTCGGAAATCAATTCTTGCGAAATATGGATTATCTAAAGATGCTTCTAGATTGGCAATATGAACTTTCTTAAAGTCTGCCATTCTCCATAGTTCTTCTCTACTACCAATAAAATCATTAAACATTCTTTGAAGATTTGATTTTTCTTCGTTTAATTGTTCTGCGATTAGTTGCAGAACACTTTTTAGTTTTTCTTGCTCGAAAGCAAAATCTTTCTTTTCCATTTCATTTCCCCCTGATTTTTCAAATTACTCTTTATCCTTTTTCTTATAGACTGGTTTCCCATCTTCAAATACTAGATATCGATTATAATACTTTTCTACATATTCTTTCAAGACTAAGAATCCAGTATCGCTTGCTAATCCTTTTTGAATCATTTTTTCAAATTCTTTGATGGATACCCATTTAGCTGCTTGTACTTCATCTTCTTGTAGTTTTAAGGTAGATGGATCTACTTCTGATTTTAATAAGAATACTTCTACAAAGTCATTGATTCTTGCATAAGAACCAATAAATCTTAAATCTTCTTTTTTAGCTTTGATTCCTAGTTCTTCTTTTAATTCTCTTAAAGCACCTTTGATGGCATTATCTCCAGCAATAGCTCCTCCGGATGCAGTTTCCCACATATTAGGACATTTTTTTGCGGTTGCTAATCGTTGTTGAATTAAGATTTCTTCTTGATCATTCATAATCCATACAAAGCAAGATAGTCGGAATTCTCCTTCCGTTAATTCTTTCCTTCCTTTGGTATAATGCATCTTTTCATGCTTATCATTATATATATCTACGAGTTCCATCTTAACCTCCTATAATCTTTTTGATTTCCTTTTTTATATTTTCTTTACTGTTCATTTTCCATATCTTTTCAATATCTTTATCTAAAGGAGTTATATCATGTCTACCTAGATATTTCAATACATCTTCTGGTTTGTCAATGAAGTAAGCTCCTTTTTTAATATCTTTTAAGATATCCACTGTTTCAATCGAACCAAACATGGATTCTATGACTAAGGTTGGTACTTTTAAAGCAAATCCTTCATATAAAGAAGTTGAATAGGATCCAATTTGTATTTCTGCTTCTTTTTGTAGATCATAGATTGTTTTCTCTGTTTTAATCTCTGTAATATTATCCTTCTTTAAACATTCATAATTCTTTGGTATTTCACTAGGATGATATTTAAATGTTATATGATAATCCGTATCTTTGATTAAATCTGCTAATTCTGCTGTCCATTTCGAAATAGCATCTCCTATGGTTGATTGGCTTACAATTAAGATTTCTTTTTTTCTTTTTGTTCTACTCTTACTTAATTCTTTTATTTTTTCTTCAAAGAAAGGGAATCCTACTGGAATTACTTTCTTTTCATCTTTGATTGTTAAAGCATAATGATTAACTTGTAGATCTCCAAAAGAGAAAATATACTGATTATCATTATGAATAGTTGCCATATCATAGGTATGATTTACTAGTGGATCAATCTTGGTAATGGTACCATGCTGTATTTCAATGGTTGGGATATTTTGTAGATTGCATTCATGGATGATCATTTGTTTAAAGATACCTGGCATGTAGTATAACATAACTGCTTTTGGATTAATCTTACGAATGATTCTTTTTACATAATACCAATCTTTATCTAATCGAATGATGGAGTCAATAAAGAATTCTTTGAAGTTCACAATCGGATGTCCTTTTTTATACCAGGAATTTAAAATGGTATGTACTTCTTCATATTCCTTTAGAATCTTTTTGTATTTGATTGGATGGATGATTTTATAAATTCTTTTCCTTATTATATGCATGAGTTCATGAATATCTGTTAAGTAGATATCTTCTGTATATAGTGGAAACTCATGAGCATTATTGGATACTCCTAAAGAGCAGTATGTTGGTTCTTCTATTGCCTTTACTTTGTAGTCTTCTTTTAAATAATCGATATAGTAGTCTACTATATTACTTCTATATCCTTTCTTTGTTTTTACTCTTCTTGGTTGGGCTACTACTAAGATGTCATAATCTTTCTTCTTTAAAAAATAGTCTTTGAAGTTCTTTAATCTTAAAGCATATTTAGAGAAGGAGAATTTTGTTTTGGAAAACATTTCTGAGGTTTGTGAGATGGTTGAATTGGTTTCACATGAGACAACTGGTCTTATATATTCCCAATAACAAATACCAAATAGTTTTCTTTGGAACAATTTTGATTCTTGTTCTTTCTTTAAGAAGATATTAATGGCTTCCATACAAACTCCTCCTTTCTAAATACGGACGTCTTTGCAGAATAGATGATCAAAATCCTCTAAACTACATAAGTTTTTATCTAAAGGTCTAGGACTATTATTATCATTATAAATACAGTTGTGACAGATCGTATTTTCTACTTTTCCTTCTAATTGATTTTTTCGAAACTTACGAATGGTTTCATTGTTCCAAGCTTCCTTTAAAGATGTTTCATTAAAGTTTGCATAGGCAAGTAAGTTCTCAAAATCCATGCAGCAGGCTGTTAGATAACCTTCTACTGTTACAATCACAGATTTAAATGGATATGGGCAAGGTAATTTAAAGTGTCCATTTAAATCTTCTTCTTTTTTGGTGGAGATTTCTTCCATATTGGGAATTAATCCTCCTTGATTAATCGCAGGCATTACGACATATTCATCACAATTTCCTGTGAATAATTCTTTGATTTCTTTTTCATTTTTTGTTTTATCGGTTGAAATATAAGATACATATACTTTCATCTTTCTTTTATATCTTTTTTTCCACTGATAAACACTTTTTAGATTCTTCATAACTAAATCAAAACTATTAGTTTTATGAATCATTTGATAGTCTTTTGCGTTAGATGCATTGATACTATATTTAATACTATCTAATCCATTCTTATATAATTCTTTTACTGTTTCTAGATTAGCGAGAATTCCATTCGTTGTGATATAGACATATTCATATCCAATTGTTTTTGCTTCTTTGATAAAGTCTTTTAATCGTTTATCTAAGAGAGGTTCTCCTACCACATAGAATCCTACTTCACGCATTCCTAATTCATAGGCTTCTGTTAGAGCTTTGGTAACAATCTTTTCATTGATAAATTGTTTTTTTCTTTTCATACAATCGTTGTAGCAGAAAAGACATTTATTATTACAATGATTGGTTACTTCAATTAATAGATTTTTCTTTGGAAAAGGACAATTACTTGTTAGATCTTTTTCATCTACTTTATTCTTTATTCGGTTTTTGAGTTCCATTGTTTAATCGACCTTTCTCAAATACTTTTCCTTTTTCCAAGGCAGATTTTAATTCTACTGGTTCTGGTTGAAATCCCTTTTCCACATAAGACATTACAACTCCGAAGTCTGCTTTAAATTCTCCTTCATCATCCGTTGCGTGTAACGTATTATCGAAGAAGTAATGTTTTACAATTTCACTGTATTTCTTTCGAATGTTTACTTTCATGTTTTCTAGATTGGTATAGACCATTCTTTTCTTTAATGGATGATATTCTTTCTTTGGTGTATCTACATCTACAATGACAATTGTTATTTTTCTTGAATCACTGCATTGAAACATGGTCTCTAATTTTTTATTTACTTTCCATTCTGCAATGGTATCTTGTGCATAGATATCTCTTACAAAAGGTTCATAACTTTCTCCTAAGTTCAATGTGAATGCATCTTTGATATCTCCATATTTCGAAATATCATTTAAGGCTTCTTCTAGGTGTTCTTGCATTCCATTCCATAAAATTCCTAAAACTCTCATATACTTACCCCCTTACCATATTGATATGAACTTCTTTTGAATATTGGTATTCCAAAGTTCTTTATCTTTTAGGATTTCATATATTTTTTTATCACTATTCCCATCCCCGAACATTTCACTCTTATAATGATAATTATCTATATTGCTGATGGCTGTTTTAATGTCATCATAGTTTTCATTTACACAACATAGGTTTTTTTGAAATTTTAGATTATATCTTCCATTTTGTCTGGTTCCAATATTAATGGTTGGAATTCCATAGACTCCTGTTTCTCTAATTCCTAGACTGGAGTTTCCTATTACAAAGTCTGCATTCTTTAATAACGTTAAGAAATACTCAAAACGAATGGATGGAAACATACTTATTTTTTGATTATCTTTCATTCTTTCATATTCATGAAAGATTACATCAGAACCCATATCATTATTTGGATAAATAATAATATAGTTTTTATTGGAATCAATAATGGCATCTACTACCTTTTTAATATTTTGACCTAGTTTACTGACTTCTGAAATCACTGGATGATAAATAAAGATTGCATAATTACTAAATGGGATATTGTATTGTTTCTTGATTTCATTGATATCAAAATTATTTCGTAACATGATATCAATATCAGGAGAGCCTACAACAAAGATATGATTTTTGTCTTCTCCCATTTGTATTAAATTTTGTTTAGAGTCTTCATTGGATACAAAGTGGAAGTTTGCGAGTTTACTGATGGCATGTCTAATAGATTCATCAATGGTTCCACTGATTTCTCCTCCTTCTATGTGACTTACATAGATATTGTTTAAGGCTCCTACTTCGGCACCAGCAAGTGCTTCTACTCGATCTCCATGAACAAAGATCATATCTGGTTTAATCCTTTTTACATATCTTGAAAACTGTAATACGTTCTTTGCAAGAATTTCATCCATGGTTAATTTCTGATCAATTGGTTTGGAAAGAAAGATATCATCATATCCATCTTTTTCTATTTCTCGATAAGTTGAACCATATTTTTCCAATAAATGCATTCCGGTAACGTAGATATATATTTTGAAATTTTGATCTTGTTTTAGTTGTTGGATAACAGATTTTATTTTTCCATAATCTGCTCTTGTTCCTGTAACAAATACAATTTTTTTCATTCAATCATCTCCCAAGAAATATGTGTGTCATTTGCAATATCACATTTCGCTGTTTTACCGATGATATCGTTATAATTCTCTGCAAGAATTCCTACATTTCCTGGTCGTTTTACCCAAAGGTTCTCTTTTGTGAATTTTTCTCCTTTTTTCATTATTTTATTGAAATATAAGATATTATTTGATATAATCTATATTACGAGATGGGGCTTTAGCCAAGCGGTAAGGCGTGGGTCTGCAACACCCTGATCACCGGTTC
>CAMIXP010000044.1 GCA_946402785.1 uncultured Caryophanales bacterium
TTTATCTGCATAATTTAAGGCATCAATAAAGTCATCTTTAAAGTCTCTTGTTCTTGAATATGTATTTGGTTTGAATACAACTACTAATCGCTTATTTGGATATTTTTGTCTTACGGCTTCTAGAGTTGATTTAATTTCTGTTGGATGATGAGCATAATCATCAATAATCGTTGTATTTCCTACTTTATCAATGGCAAATCTTCTTTCCGCATTTTCAAAATCTTTTAAAGATTCATAAATAATTTCTTTTTCAATTCCTAATTCTTTACAAAGAACAATGGCTGCGGTTGCATTTTGTACCATATGTTTTCCAAATAATGGTATTTCAAAGGATCCATAGAATTCACCTTTATATTCAATATCAAATCTAGAAGCATCTTCTTCTAGTTTTAGATTTTTAATAACTACGTCATTATTTAATTCAAATCCATAATAAATTACTTTTGTTGAGAAGTCGATTTTATTTACTTCTGGATTATCTCCATTCACAACTACTAATCGATGCGTTTGATTTGCAAATTGCGCAAATGCATTTCGAATATCATCAATATCCTTATAACATTCTAAGTGTTCTGCTTCAATATTCGTAATAATAGAATATTCTGGATAATAATCTAAGAAGTGTCTATTAAATTCATCACTTTCTACAACATAGTATTTGTTTTCTGGAGATACTTTTCCTTCTCCAGCACCAATGAAGTAGTTACAACCTACACTGTTTTCTAAGATATGTTTGATTAAAGATGAAGTCGTTGTTTTTCCATGAGTTCCACTTACTCCAATCGTATCAAACATGGCAATAATTTCACCCATGATTTCACTATATTTTTTGATTGTTAAACCTAGTTTTTTGACACGTTTCATTTCTGGATGATCTTCTGTGAAAGCAACACTATAGGTAACAATTGTATCTGGATCTAGTGGGTGTTCATGATCATAGAAAATTTCAATTTCTCTTTCTTCTAATCCTTTTTCTGTAAATTTATAATCTTGGGCATCATCATATCCTGTTACATCATATCCTAAGTCAAATAAAATTTGTGCTAAGGTAGACATACCCGTTCCTTTAATTCCTAAACAGTAGTATTTCATTGTACCACTCCCTCTATTATCATTATAGGTTATCTTACTTTTTAAGTAAAGTTTGCTTCTAAAACTTTACATTATTCTTCTTCTTTATCTCTTTTGGAATAAACACATCCGCAGTAATCTTGTCGATATAAGTTATATTCTTTTGATAATTCAATACTACGTTTGTATCCTTCTTTCTTTTTGAAATCAGAATATAAATATGTTGGTTTATACTGTTGATCTAACTCTTCTCCTATTTCGTTTAACCAAGTTGCATTCTTATGAGGAGAAAGTGTTAGGGTTGTACAAAAATAATCAAATCCTAGTTCTTCTGCTACTTTTGCAGTTTCTTCTAGTCGAAGATGATAACATTTGTAGCATCTTTTTCCTCTTTCTGGTTCTTTTTCTAATCCTTTTGCCATTTCCCAGAATTCATTTGGATCATATCTTCCTTCTATTAAATGAACTGGATATTTTGGATGAATGATTGAAATTAATCTTTTGATTTCTTCAATACGTTTTTCATACTCTTTTTCTTCTGTAATATTGGGATTGTAATAGAGAATGGTAATTTCGAAATGATTTGCAATTCGCTCTAATACTGCACTACTACATGGTGCACAACACGCATGTAATAATAACTTGGTTCCTTCCGGTATTTTTTTTATTTGCTCTTCCATTTTGATATCATAATTCATTCTCCTCACCTCTTTTCTTATTTTACCATATTTATTGGTATTTTAGTTCTTCTCCGTTTTTTAAAGCATTAATAAAACTTTGATATTCTTTTTTATTTTTTAAAATAATTAATTTAGATGGATACTTTTTCATACATTCATTTAATACTTCTTTGTTGTCATTTTCGATATAATCTTTCATTCTTTGAATTAGTTTCTTATCAACTTTGTATCCTACTTTTTCAATTCCTAATCTGTTTTTCCAAATTCGAAAGAATAATCTTTTTCTAAGTTCTTTCTTTTCTACATCTAGATAGAGAATGGTTGTAGCAGCAGATGCTAAAACTTCTAAATGAGTTCTAGGCATTCCTTCAATAATCCATTCTTTATTTTGTTTGATGATATCATTAATCATTTTTCTTTGTTCTTCTTCTGTTCTTACTACATTTTTCTCGTCATCATGAACGATATAGTCTATTGAAAACTCGGGAAGATTTAATTCTTTTATGAGATCTCTTGCGATGGTTGTTTTTCCACTAGCAACAGGTCCTAATACTAATATTTTCATTGTACCTCCTAAGAAAAAAAGAAGACTATTTTTTCTTCTTTGGTTTCTCTTTATCGGTTGTTTTTTCTTCTTTTTTTGTTTTTCCTTCTTTTTCTTCTTTCTCTAATTCTTTATAATCTACTTTTCCATAAAGTGTTTTTGGTAATTCTGTACGGAACTCATAATATTTTGGTAAAGAGTAAACTGATAATGCTTCTTTACAAATATCAATGATTTCTTTCTTAATCTTAGCAGTTGGTTCTACATCTTTCTTTAAGACAACAAATGCTTTTGGAACACACATCTTATATTGATGTGGAATACCAATGACACATACTTTATCTACTAATGGATGTTTTGCAATTACTTCTTCAATTTGAGATGGATATACATTGAATCCTGATACAACAATCATTCTCTTTAGACGTTGTGTATAATAAACTACTCCATTTGGAGCAATATATCCAATATCACCTGTATGTAACCAAATAGATCCATCTTTATGTTTTCTAAGAACATTATCTGTTTCTTTTTGATTGTTTAGGTATCCCATCATTAAAGTTGGTCCTTGTACACAAATTTCTCCTTCTTCTCCTAATGGTAATGCTTCCATTGTTTCTGGATCACAAATTTGATAACTGTTTCCAACCATTGGAATACCAATACTTCCTGGTTCATTTGTTCCAGGGAATGTATAACAAGTTGCGGCAACAGACTCTGTCATACCATAACCTTTTCCAATATTGATATGAGCTCCATGTTTATGTAGGAAATCATTAATTCTTGCTTCTGCGGTTACGGTTAAGTGATCTCCCCCTGATACCATATATTTTAATTGAGACATATCGACATCTTTAAATTTTGGATTAGACATCATTCCTTCCCAAAGAGTTGGAACTCCTAAGATTACATTTGGTTTGTCATATTTCCAAATTTTATAGAAACGATTGGCATCGTATTCAGGCATTAAAATAGTTTCTACTTTTAAACATAATGGTGTATGAATACATACTCCTAATCCAAATCCATGGAAGATTGGTAGGATTGTTAAGATCTTGTCTTTTGGTCTTACATTAATTACGTTTACGGCAGATTGCTGTGCTAAGGCATTAAAGCTATAGTTAGAAATCATAATTCCTTTTGGTGTTCCTGTTGTTCCACCACTATGTAAGATTAAAGCACAATCTTCTTTTTTAACATTTGCTTTATAGTTATTATGACTTACTAATCCTGTTGCCATAAAGTCTTTCCAAGACATATAGTCATTATTAGATAGACTAGGTCTTTTTGTTTTAATACTTCTTGTAATTGTATATCCGATTGTTAATCCCATTGGCATTGATTCTTTTGGTGAAACTAATACGGTTTTATATACCAATGTTTGTGGAATTATATCTTTATATTTTTCATAGTCAAAGTCTACTAAGAATAGGATTCTTGATCTAGAATCTTTTAAATAATGAAGTACTTGTTCTGGACTTGATAGAGGGTGAACCATATCTGCAATTGCCCCTATCTTATTACAAGCATAGAATGCCATTAATGCTTCTGGCATATTAGGCATACAGATTGTTACAATATCCCCTTCTCTTACTCCATATTCTCTTAATGCTTTTGCGCAAATATTAATATGATAGAAGAATTCATTATAACTGATACGGTGACCAAAGTAGTTCAAACAAATATAGTCTTTGTCATCTCCTACTTCATCAATCATATAATCATATACACTTTTTGTAGTGAATTTAATACTTCTTTCTTCTCTTGAATAATACTCTAACCATGGTTTATTTGGATCTTGTTTCTTTTTAAATAATTTTGTGAATAAATCACGAAATGGTGTCATATAATCACTCCTATTTCTTATCCCTATTTCATTTTACTATTTTCTCATAAAAAAAACAATTACAAATCCATGTAATTGTTCTTTTTATTAGATATCGGTTCTTGCTAATATCTCTGCTGGTCTTTTTCTCATTGTATTAAATACTGGAAGTAATCCAACAATCATATTAAATAAATATAGAAGAATTATACTTCCCAGAATGACATCTGGTGTTACTAAGAAATAATCTTTCAAGAAAATCATTCCTGATAAAATCTTAAAGATATATGCAGATAATAATAATCCTGGGACAGATGCCATTGTAGTTATTGCAATGATTTCTCCCATAAACATGATATAAATATCTTTCTTTTTCACGCCGATTGCACGGTAGATTCCTACTTCTTTTACTCTTGATAAGAAGGAAGAACGAATCATTAATAAGATTTCAATTAAAGAGATAGCTAAGATAATTCCTGCGGTTATTAAGACACTCTTCATATAAGTCTTATTTGCTTTTAAATATTGCTCTCTAGAAGTTGTGTAACTATCTTTAATGGTCATTTGATATTCATTAGTAACTTTATCCAATACTTTTTCTTTGTCTTTTGGATAGACAGCTATATTGGATGATTTTTTAATAATGTAATACTTCATCGTTGTATAGTCTACTAATGATGTATTAATATCTGTTTTGGTATCATAGAATCCTACGACTGTCAGTTTATGATCATTTACTTTTTGATTGATTTCTTGATTAAGTTTGACTTCTCCTTTTCTAGAAATATCTACTATGATTTCATATGGGTTTTCTGGCAAGCGTCCTTCTTTGATCCAAAAATCATTTCGATAGAAGAAATAATCATCATAGGGACTGCTGTCTTCTTTCATGGCATAATCTTCTGACATGGATAAATAGTCTGCTCCACCGGATACATCTTTTACGTGATTCAATACCCAAATGAATTCACTTCGTTCCATATAAATACTTGGAGAAGAACAATCAACAATTCCAACGATTTTCTTATTATCCATTGGAGATAGGATTACTTCTCTATCTAAATAGTCTTCTGCCTTTAATAATCCCATCATCTTAGGTGTACTTTTCTTTAATGCGTTCTCCAAAACCATTTTATCGACTACAATTTCCATTTTATTCTCTGGGAATCTTCCGTAGATAATATCATCTTTTGTAATCATCTCTGTACTAGATAAACTTCCTTCAATGGAACTATCTAATTGAGATACCTGATAGAAATCATCTGTTTTGACTTTTAAACTGATTATTGAATTGGTTGGAATAATATATTCAATATCTGGATCTTGTTCTAATTTTAGATAGTCATCCACGTTTATCTTTTTGGATTCTATAATTAAATAGTTTTTATTAAATTCTACAAACTTCTCATCTTTAATGGTAATGATGGCTTTCGTAGAAGCTGCTGCAAACATGATGAAGAATCCAGATGCAAAGAATCCTCCTAGTAGCATTTTCTTCATGAATGAATAATTTAATACTTTCTTAAATCCACTGGTAATAAATGTTATCGGGTTGAAAATAGATGAATACTTTATCTTCTTTGGTTCATTAATCATATTTTGATAATCAAAATGATACTTTTCTACATCTTCTTTTGATATATTTTTACGATGATCATCTATCATTTCAATGGTGGAATCTTCTCCAATCACTTCAATCTTTTTATTGGTATTTGTACGAATATAAATATTGTTATGAAGAACTGCAATTTCTAAGGATACTTTTTCTCCGTTATTAGAATAAACATGAATGTTATCATAATCTTCTTTAAAATTAAAATCTTTTAAATAGATATTATCAAACATTCCATAGTTTAATTCTTCTGGAATTTCATTTTTATAATCTTTGATGATTTTTCCATCTTCTAATTCAATAATTCTAGATGCATAGAATTTTGCTAATTCTTTTTCATGTGTTACTAAGATGACTAATTTATCTTTGGAAATAGCCTTAATAATATTCATGATTTCAATTGAATTTTTACTATCTAAATTACCGGTTGGTTCATCTGCAATTACAATATTAGGATTTTTGACAATGGCTCTTGCGATACCAACTCTTTGTCTCTCTCCACCGGATAACATATTACATGGTCTGTTCTTAAAACGTAGCATTCCTACTTTCTCTAAGATATATGTAACTCTTTTTTTGATTTCTGATTTATCTTTAATACCAATTAATTTTAAAGAAATTGCTACATTGTCATAGACAGATTGATCTTCTATTAATTTATAATCTTGGAAAATATATCCAATATTTAAATTTCTGATTTTATCAACAGTTCTTTGAGATCTTCTAGTAATCTTTTTCCCATTGATATAGATAGATCCTTTTCTTACTTTATCGAGTCCACCAATCACATTCAGTAATGTCGTTTTTCCAGATCCACTTGGACCTAATAATGCTACTAAACCAGTTGCATTAAAATCGAGAGATGTATTGTTGATTACATGTATTTTATTCTTTTTTAAACGATTAAAATACTTATCAATTTTTACTACTTTTATCATACTTACATCTCCTCTCTATAAGTATTCATAACACTATCTTTAAATAGTTTCCTTGAATAACGTAGACTTATGAATAGAGACATAAGAATTAATATAACATATAAAATAATATAATCTATATTTGCAAAATATCGATTAACGGTATTGATAAATCCCACATGGATATATCCTCTACGATTGATTTCTGCAATCATTAAGAATGTGAAATAACTTAAGTTTGTTACAGTAAATAGTTCAATCATTAACAGATTTCTACATACTTTTTTACTTGCACCTAACATTCTTAATATTGAATAATAGATATTTCTAGATTTTAAGATAATTTTAATAACAAAATATGTAATAAAGAATAATACAAATACAAGTCCTAATGTCA
The DNA here is from genome assembly GCA_946402785.1 of uncultured Caryophanales bacterium. Classification (GTDB taxonomy): domain Bacteria; phylum Bacillota_I; class Bacilli_A; order RF39; family UBA660; genus UBA3789. The sequence goes on from CAMIXP010000044.1 coordinate 7,047, forward strand.
TTACAATCTTTAATACACGAATGATTTCTACTCCTGTTTCTTTTACTAGTGTATCTTTGATTTTTAACGTATGATAACCCATATCTTGTAATTGTTTTTCTGTTTCATTTATATGATCTACATCTTTTACATATACACTCATTTGATATGAATCTTTACTAAATAAATCTTCATAATCATCAATATTCATGTAGATTGGGCCGCTATAATTCATTTCATATTCTTTTTGATTATAGTTTGGTAAATCTAAGATTTGATTTATATTCTTTTTGTTATATGTTTTTGCGATTGTGAAATAACTTGTTTTTGTGTAATAAATATTGGATACGGTTACACTGATTGTTTGTCCTACACAATTGAATTTATCACAACGATAATTCTCTTCTTCTGAAATATATACTTTTCCTCGATCAATCCAAGCATTGGGTGTTAGTTTTAAAAAGTTTGAATAATAATCCATTTGATAGATTCGATTTACAAAATCAATTTTAATTCTACTATAGGTTCTATGAACTCTTGTATGAAGTTCTTTTAATTTTGAATCAGATACATACATGATTAGTTGATTCTGACTAGTTGTCCCTTCTGGAATATAACGAACTCCTACAATCGTGTATGCTTCTGTTTTATTTAGGGTTCCTGTTGCTGGATCAAATGCGAATATTTCATGATTTAAGATTTTATCAGGATCTTTTGGAAGTGCATAACTACCCTCTTCTGCTTCTAATACAATTTCATTATCATTCTCTGGTAATCTACCTTTTAAATGATCTATCTTTAGTAACGATATACTTTTAGCATTGGCGTTATACCATTCCGTTTCATCTGCTTCTGCAAAATCAAAAATATAGTCGGCTGTCATATCATTTTCTACTACATAATCAATATTTTTTAATTTCTTAATGGTTTCAACTTCTTCTGCTGTGAAGAATGTTTTATCCTTTTTATTAAAGATAATTCTATGATCATTTAGATCTTGAAATACATAATTATATCCTTGTTTTGACAATTCATATTCTCCTTCTTTAAAGAAAGAGTATTCTCCCATTAGAGCACATACAATAAAGGAATAAACAGCAAATAATAAGATAAATTTTATACAAATATTAAAGGTGTTTCGAATTCCTAATTTGATTTCATCCCATAGACGAATATTTTTAAAAGAATATTGATCTAAAGAAATATTTTGTTTTTCAAAATCCACTTGTTTTTTGTCTTCTAGTACTCTTCCATCATGCATAGTTATTTTTCTTGTAACATAATCGGCTACTTGTTCAAAGTTATGGGTAACAATAATAATTAATTTGTCTTTGGAAATTTCTCTTAATAATTCAATAATACTTTCTGCTGAACGTTTATCCAAGTTTCCAGTTGGTTCATCTGCAATGATGACTGGAACATCTTTTGCTAATGCTCTTGCAATCGCAACTCTTTGTTTTTGACCACCAGATAATTTAGATACTTTGGTGTTCTTATATTTCAACATATCGACTCTTTTTAATAAAGTCAGAATCTTCTGTTTCCTTTCTTTTTGACAAACTCCATTTAATGATAAAATTACATCAATATTTTGATAGACTGTATAACTATTAATTAAATTAAAGTTTTGGTATATGTTTCCTATATATTTTCTACGATAGACTTCCCAATCTTTTTCTATATAGTGACTGGTTTCTTTTCCTTCTACAAACATTTCTCCTTCTTCATAGGTTTCTAAACCTGAGATAACGTTTAATAAGGTTGATTTTCCAGAACCAGATTCACCTGTAATTGCAACAAACTCTCCGATATCAAATGATAAATTTACTTTAGAGAATCCTGTTGCAATGACTCCTTTACTATAATAGAACTTTGATACATTTTTTAACTGAATCATGTCATCACTTCCTATTCTATTCTTAATCATTATATCACAATTTTGATTTATGTGTGTTTATACAATTCATACACTATAAAAAGACCATTGGGTCTTTTTATTCATCTAAGAATTCATTTTCACAAGTTAGATTTATTTTTAAATCTTTTAATGTTTTCTTATCACTACCGGTAACAATATAAGTTGCATGTGCTTCTGCCCCTTTTAGTTTCGGAAGAGCAGCCATTGCCGTAGCAGCCATAGGGTTTGTTACAGAACAAATACTTAAAGCAGTTAATACTTCAGAAAGTGTCAATCTTTCTTCATTCCCCATTTCTTTCTTTAACTTTAAGATTGGTTCTAATACAGCAGGTGACAATAAATAAATATCTGGAATTCCGCTTAGATGTTTTAAGGCATTTAAAACAGCGGTTCCTGCAGGAGTCATTAAGTCCGTTTGTTTTCCCGTAATAATCTTTTTTCCTGCTTTGATGGCAATGACTGGTAAACCTTTTTCTTTCTTCTTTTTCTCAAGAGCTGGTTTAATCACATCTAAGTAATTTTCATCGATTTGTAATTCATTCATTAATAGTTTTACTTTTTTATAGGTTTCTTCATC
>CAMIXP010000045.1 GCA_946402785.1 uncultured Caryophanales bacterium
AATTTAACTAAATCATTCATAATTACTTATCCTTCTTTTTAGAATCAGCAAATTTCTTCATGATTCCTTCTTTACTAAATAAGTTTCTTACAGTATCAGTAGGAATAGCACCACTATTTAACCATTTTAATGCAAGTTCTTCATTGATCTTAACTTGGTTTTCTTTTGTATCAATTGGTGCATAAGTACCAATTAACTCTAAATATTGTCCATCTCTTGGTCTTCTTGAATCTGTAGCAACGATTCTGTATGATGGTCTTTTGGTAGCTCCCATTCTTGTTAATCTTAATTTTACTGCCATTTAATAATCCCTCCATTTCTAAATAACAAGGTTATTATATAAAAAATATGCATCATTGTCAACTATTTTTTGTTAACAGGACAAAAGTGTAAAGAATCGTATATTTCAAAAAGGAAAATCTTTTGTATACAAAGAATTATGTTATAATATTTTTAGGATGGAGGGATGTATTATGGCTTCAACAATCATCCATTTAGCAGTCGCAAAAGAATTAGAAAAAAGAAGACACGCTGTCAAAAACACATATGATTATTATTTAGGATCAATTGCCCCAGACTTAGCAAAACAAGTTGGTCTACCAAAGGAAGATTCTCACTTTATCAAAAATGAATATAAAGAAGGAATCCCAAATATAAAACTATTTGAGGCAACCTATCCACATTTTAAAGAAAATGATTATGACTTAGGATACTATGTTCACTTATATACCGATAAAGAATGGTTTGATGGATTCATTGATAAAATATCAACAGAAAACTCTATTAAATTATTAGATGGAACCATTATTGCTGATACAAAAGAAGAAATCCAACAGTTAATTTATTCGGACTATACAAACCTAAACATTCGATTAATTGAAGAATATGATATTGACCTATCTCTTTTCTATGAAGAATTTAGAGAACCTCAAACAACCATTAAAGAAATACCTGCCAATAAATTAGATATTTTAATCAATAAAATGGGAATCATCATAGAAAATTCAAAAGAAGAAAAAACATATTCTCTCGATATAGAACAAATTAAAAAGTTTATTACGAACACAGTCGATAAACTAGAAAAAGAATTAAAAGAACCAGAGATTCTCTAGTTCTTTTTTTTATGAATTTAATACAGAAGTAAAGTATTGATTTAATGTATCTTTCACAAGTTCAATCATTTCATTAACTCGTTCTAAAGACTCATTATAAACATGATAAATAGGAATATCCATTAATTCTTTTTGATAAGAATCTAATTCCTCTTTTACTTTTAAATCATATTCACTACGAATATATTTTTTTTGTGTCTTTTTAATTTTCTCAATAAGAGTAGTAATTTCTTCATTCTCACTCATCTTTTCTTTTAAAGAAAGACACGTTTGATAATCAGAAGATTCCGTAATACAATGAATAACCTCTTCTAATGCATTATACACATTTTCCATCTAAACTCCATGTCTTAGCACTCGTAATTTCAACAGAAACGATATCTCCACAAAGAAGATCTTTCTCACTCGTAAAATTAATTAGTTTATTTGTTTCACTATATCCAAAATACATATCTTTCTTCTCAGATGTACCTTCTACCAATACTTTTAAAACTTTTCCTTCTAATTGTTTATTCTTTTCTAAGAAGATTCTATTTACTACTTCATTTAGACGTTGTAATCTATCTTCTTTTTCTTTTAAAGTCGTATTATCTTTTAACTTACAAGCAGGAGTTCCTTCTCTTTGAGAAAAAATAAACGTAAAAGCATTATCAAACTGACACTCTTCTACCAAAGACATGGTCTCTAAGAAGTCTTCTTCCTCTTCTCCTGGGAATCCTACAATAATATCGGTAGAAATACAAACACCAGGAACCGTATCTTTAATCTTATGGAATAATTCCAAATAACTTTCTCTTGTATATCTTCTACCCATTAGTTTTAAGATTCTACTAGATCCACTTTGTACAGGTAAATGAACACTAGGCATAATATTAGGATATTTACCAATCACTTCAATCATCTTATCCGTAAAATCCCAAGGATGAGAAGTCATAAAACGAATTCTTGGAATATCCAATTTCGCAATATCTTCTAGTAAATCACCCATATTATAATCTTCATATAAATCTTTTCCATAAGCATTTACATTTTGACCTAATAAAGTAACTTCCTTATATCCATCTTTGATTAATTCTTTTACTTCTTCTAAAATATCTTCCTTCTTACGGCTTCTTTCTCTACCACGCGTATAAGGAACAATACAATACGTACAAAATTTATCACAACCATAAATAATATTGACATAAGCTTTACAAGAATTAGCTCGAATAACAGGTAATCCTTCTACTAGATCCCCTTCTCGAGAAAATACTTCAATTTGTTGTTTATCTTCTTCTACTGCTTTATCAATAATTTCTGGTAATTGATATAAATTATGAGTACCCAATACAAAATTAACAAATTTATAATCTTTTAATATTTCATCACAAACACTTTTCTCTTGAGCCATACAACCACATAGGCCAATAATAAGATCCTTTTTTTGTACTTTTAAGTGTTTTAATCTACCTAGCATACCAAATGCCTTATTATGAGCATTTTCACGAATACTACAGGTATTTAATAACACTAAATCAGCATCTAAATAATCATCTACAGGAGAAAAACCCATAGCCTCTAACATAGCACAAATATTTTCACTATCATGCTCATTCATCTGACAACCATAAGTCTTTACAAAATATTTCTTTCCCGTATATTTCTTTTCAATCGAATCATCTAATTGAAAATGAATACGATTATAAGATCTTTTATCACGTGTTCTAGCTTCTAAATAATCAGGCAAATGCATACAACCACTCCATTCCCATATATGATATCGTAAAACAAAAAATAAAACAAGTTATCCTTGTTTTATTTAATAGTTATTGATTAAAGAATCAATGATACGAGAATCATTATTTAAGATAGCTCTTTTAATACCATCCATATTATCACTCATATTTTCTACAATCTGTGCAATCTTTGGTTCTAAGTCTCTCTTCTCTAAATTCTCTACGATAATTTCTAAAGTATTTATTTTCGTATACTTACCATATTCTCTACTCTTAATTAAAGCATTACATAATGTCTTGAAAGAAGATACATCAATAGAAGTAAATCTCTTATCTTCAATCATCTTAATCGCAGTACATAAATAATTACTATCAAGAGCTCTATCTAGAATTGTTTCTCCCTTATTATTATTAATATTAGGATTATAATTCTTCTTCTTATTTAATTGCTCTACTAGTTTCACAGCGCAAATAGAATTATCATGAGCTAATACATGTCCAAAAGTATTACCTTCTTGATTTCTATGATTAACATCCCAATTCTTCTTTTTCATTAGTTGAACGACTAAATCATATTGTCTAGCTTTTAATAATCTAGTCACAATATCATTTCCTACACTATCAACTAAATTAACATCTAAGGAGTTATTCTCTACTAATTTTTCAATCACATCAAAATAACCTTTATTGATTAATTTGAATACGACCGAGGGGTCCTCCTTACATGCATGAAGCATTTGATTTTCACTTGTAAACATACATACACCTTCTTAACATGTGACATTTCACTATTTTACCAAAAACAAGAGAAAGAGTCAAACTTGTGAAAAAACTCTTGATATAAAAAAGTCTTATTAAAAGGAAACCATTGATATGACAACGCCTCCCTCTTTTTAAGAAAAAAATAGATAACAAAAAACAAGAAAAAGAAACACAAAAAGGAGGGAAAAACCCCCTCATTATAAAAAGTTCTTATAAACAAAAACAAAAAAATGTAGCAAAAATTGCTACATTTTTAATACATTGTTCCACCCCACTCAACAGCTGTAAATCCTTTTCTATTAAATCTTGTTAATTTCTCTTCTTTGATATTTACTTTATGATCTACTTTCTTAATATGAATAACAAGTCTTAATAATGAATCAGGTTCAGGAGTAATATGAATCTTACTATAACTTTCTCTTTCTTCTGTAAGTTCAAAATATACTAAACTTTGTTCATTCTTTTCAAGAATTGGTAACCAGTACATAATGAACTCATTTCTCTCACGATCACTTAATCCAATATAAGTTAATTTTTCTTCTAAGAATGAAATAGCATTTTCTTTTGTTACATAGAATCCGGTACTGAAATTGACTGGATGAACTTTTACTTCATCCCAATATAAAGCGTAATATGATTTACCATCAGCATCAATTAAATCACCATTCTTCTTAGCTGTTACTTCCCAACGATCAATATATTTTGGATAAGTTGTTTCTAAGAACTCAGGATGATCGAAAGAAACCGTTACTTTAGTCGTTTTCTTAGGATATAAGTATAGAATTGGTTTGGCAACACCACCACAGTAAGCTTCTTTTACTTCTCCAGTTTTCGTATCAGCTTCATAGATAAATTCATAACAACTTTTATCTAATTGTTCATTTTCTGCTTTTGGATTGATAAAGGAGAAGATAGATCCACTCTTATAAACAAATCCATAATTGAATTTACCAATTTCTTTTTCTCCATAGTCATATAATTCTTTTCCACTAGGAGTAACTAATTTAATATGTTGATCATCATTTACTAAGATATATTTTCCATCAACCATATAGTATACTTTGTCATATTGATTGAAGAACAACTCTTTTCCAGAAATATCATAGATATGAGAATCATTATAATCATCAATTCCCCAAATATATTGCTCTGAAATTCCCATTTGTCTTAATTGACATGGAATCAAAAGCTGATTCGTTTTATAATTCAATACTCCATAGTAATTATAGTTGTCATATTTGATAACAGGAATCAAGCCATCCCCAATAGCCTTAAATCCAAGAGATCCTGTATGGTTAGAAGCATAAGGATAATAGAATACATAAGAAGGAGAAACCACTCTTGATTCATTCTCTATGTTATATACCCCCCATAAATTATTAATTTTAACCGCAACATATTTAGAATCTATTTCATCATTATAATAGAATGGTAATATGCTTTGATAATCTAATTCAGGTAAAGCTTTATTTCTTGTTTTGTAATTATAGATATGAGGAGAAGCATTCTCATCATTATAGAATACATAATCAGATTTTTCAGTTAATAGCATCAAATTCGAATATCTACCATCAATATCGAAACTATAAACATCATATTCTTTTATATTACTAGGTTCTTTTAAGGTTGCTTTTCCACTACTCTTAGAAACATATACTTTAATAGCTCCCTCTTGAAGTTCTGCCTTCTTTTGTTTCTTTCCATAAGAATAAGCAACTTCTTGTTCATCAATACTACATTCATCTAAAAAGACTTTTCCATCTTCATAGATTTCATGTTCATCACAAACAACTTCATGATCATATTTAACTAAAAGAATCGCATCTTCATATTCAAGCAATACATCTTGCTTTTGATAGTAAACGCCAATAATTCCCTCTAGGGCTTCTCCATATTCTTCAATGATTTGTTTTTGTTCAGCAGCTGTTAATTCTTTCTTCTTATCTGTTTGTTCTTTCTTTGGAGTTCTTGTAACAACAAGTACTGCAATAAAGATCAAACATAAAATCACAATTCCCGCAACTAAAATCCAAATCACAAGATGGCTCTTTTTCTTAGGAGTAGGTGCTGGAGGTGGAACATCTTCCTTCGTCTCAACAGGAGGCGTTTCCACTACTGGTTCAGGTTCTTCTTCTAAAACCTCTTCTACTTCTTCCTTTACTTCCTCTTTTGCTTCTTCTTTTAAATCTTCCACTGTTTCGACTGTCTTTGTATTAGAAATTTCCTCGAAAGCAGTAGACTCTTCTTCTGGTTTTTCCATCATTGATTGAATTTGTTCATCAATTTTTTCAATATCTTCGTCCATTTTCATACCACCTTTATTATAATTAAATGATATCATAAACAAGAAAAAAGTGAAATAAAAAAGATTATTCAGTGAATAATCTTTTTATAACTTATTGAAGTTGTTTTCCACAGTTAGGACAGAATTTTGAACCATTGGTTGGTTTTCCACAATCAGGGCAGAAATTAGATCCTCCCTCTGTAGGTGCAGCACCACCATTATTTTGTCCTGCTACAGAATATCCTGGATTTTGGAAAGCTCCAGCAGCTGTTCCTCCAACCATTCCACCACTAGCCATGTTCATCATTCCGATTCCCATCATTCCAGCAGCAGCTCCGTTAGGATTGTTTGCAGCATCTTTAACAGCTTTTCCATAATCTCCAACAAGTGAACCTTGTTGCATGAATGAGTTTGCAGATAGTTCGTATTTGTCGATCTTTTCGTTAGATTCATCATCTAATGTTACTGATTCAACAACGAAACCAACTAAGCTAATACCACGATCACGAATTGGTTGATCGAATACTTTCTCATCCATTGTTGTTTTAATTTCATCTGTAGCACTTGGTAATTCAAGTACTGGTACTTTGTGAGCAGAGTTTCCTAATTCATTTAACACATTTTGGAATGCGCCAATAACTTCAGATCTCATTTGTTCACATAAATCTTCTTTTCTATATTCATCAGCAGTTCCAGCAATCTTACTCATAAATGTTGATGGATCAGATATTTTGAATGTATACTTACCAAAACATTTAACTTGTACTCTTAATGGATTCATTTCTCCCGTCATTTGATTTGGGATAGCATGTGACCAGTCTTGGAATGGAACTGGAGCAGGAGTACCGAACTTATTATCAATAATTTCTTTAGCATTCATATAGAATACTGCTTGTTCTTTAGCAACTCCACCACCATAAGTGAAACGAGTCCACATTTCTTTAAATACTTCACCGAATTGTCCAGCAAAGAACGTTGGAGATGAAGATTGATCGAAAGTATAGATTCCTTCTTCTGCAGTAGCATCTAAAACCTTTCCGCTATCAAAAATAACAGCAATTTGTCCTGGTGCAACTTGAATTGCACTGTCTTTAGAAATAATTCCATTTGGAACTGAAACTTTCTTCATTAAAATTTCATTTCCTAAATCATCGCATTTGATATACTCTTTCCATTGATCATGAAGAGTACTACCAACAGCTTGTTTTGCAGCTTGTATTAAACCCATAATTAATCTCCTTTTCTAAAATAATTACACTTTTATTATACAATATCTTTAAAACAAAAGAAAGAACTTTTATGAATTGTCTTCTAGTTCTTTCTCTTCTTCATTTTTGGGATTAATATCTTTTTCACTGAGAGGTTCATCCCCATCAGTTTCTTCTTTTGATTCCTCTGACGTAGATTCTTCTTGTTGTTTTTTCATATAAGGTCTATCATATTCACATTTAACAATCATAGAAGATGTTTGAATTGCTTTTTTTAAGGTTGTGTCCACTTTCTTCTCGTGCTTTTGAAATTTAGAAATCACAAGAACCACTATAATGAAAGAAACAAATACTGTGATAATAACAATAGAAACCCAAGGAAATGTTTTGACAACATCTCCTCCATCCGTTACATGATAAGTACCAAATGATTTAATATAGAATCCATCAGCTAATTTAATAAAAGATTCACAAGCACCAACATAATCATTCTTTTGAATATGATTTTGGTAAACATATTTTAAAATAGAGGCAACACGGCTATCCGTATAAGCCGTAAATACTTCACTATTTCTAGGTCCATTGTTACCCATATAAATACTTCTCGTATCTTCAGATACATAAATAACAAAAGCAATACCATTATCTTTAAAGTCATTATAATCATAAAAATTATAAGTATAATCACTCATCGCAAATCCTGCTAAATCAGCAGTAGTAACAATAACAGCATCTAAACCCGTATTATTCGTAAACTCATTTAATTGAATATAAATTTGAGACTCTTCTGCATCTGTAAGTAAATCAGCAAAATCATAAATCTTTGCTTTCGCATCGACAGCAGGAACTCTCATAACAGCATCTACACTGATCTTTGTCATATCAACATCACTTGGTAATAAAAGATTACCTGGAGTTCTTTCATAGACAGTAGGCTGTGCATGAACAAGTTTCAAAGAAAAGGCACATACGAACAATAATAGTAATAATAATTTCTTCTTCATAAATACCTCCTACATCAAACTCGCAACTAAAAAGCAAAGAAGGAAAACAATTAGTACAACAACAAAACTAAAGATTCCTATACTTAAACCACTAATTGGTAAATCAATATAAGATTCTCCTGATTGTCCATTCATAATAAAACGATAATCTTTTCCTTTATAGTTAATAGAAAGATAATAAATAGGAATAGCAACATTCTTAAAAGATTTAATATTAGGAGTAATTTCATTTTTATTAACTTTCTTTAACTCATGTCCTACGTTACCACGAACAACATTCACAGAATACTTAATCGTTTTCTCTGACATATTTGTCGTAATGACATCTGGATTTAAATCTCCCGCTATTAAACAAGAATCTCCTAACATGTTCTCATCAAAATCTCTCATCATAGAGTAATTGTAATTATTAATAGAACTAATAATATTATCTCGAATTAAGGAAGAATTGCTGCACAACAAGTTTTTATATTCAAACTGAGTAGAATACATACAATCAAATGTCTGCATAGGAGCTCCTTTTACATTGGATATTTTATCAGCTCCTAAGAAAGAAACTTTTCCTTCTGTCACAATATCAAATAAAGAACATTGAATATAAATCTTTCTCATTCTTTTTAAATTCTTACTACTTCTAAAAGAAAAAGGAATCAATGGATTAAAACGAATTTGTTTTTTATATGTTTCTCCTGCATCCTTAAGAGTATCCATAAAAGGGACTAATTTTAAATCTACAAAAGGAGTATCCGCAACTTTTTGAAGCCCTGTACTTCCACAGTAAAAACAACGGGATGCACCCATTTTATTTAAAGTACAAAAACTCATATGACATTTTGGACAAGTAAAAGTAGGATAACGTTTCGCATCTTTTAATGCTTTACGTTTTTCTCTTTCCTCTTCTGTTTCTTCTTCACCCGTCCATTCAACTTCTTCTTCCTCTTCTTCTACTTCTAATCCCCTTGGTGGAATAACCACATTAGGTCCAGAAGTAAAGTCATCCCCCTCATAATCATCTTTTAAAACCATATCAACAGGAACAACAACAGAATCAGAAGGATTTTTTACACCGGTATTTGTAAGACCGATTCCGCCTGATTCAAAAGATGCATTTCCAATTCCTAAATCCCTAGGATCTGGTAAAATCGAACTATCAAATTTATCATTCTCGTCCTCGTCGTACATCGTAACACCTTCCTATCCTAAATTATATCAAACTATCTAGTATCTAACAATATCATTACATGTAAAGACACGTCCAATAAACTCTAGAATTGCTTGTCCACAGTAACTACATTTTTTCTGTCCAAGAGTTGTAATAGGACTTCCACAGTTAGGGCAATGAATACCCAATACCTTTTTATCCGCATCCACTTCATTCATATCATAAACATAAATAAATTCAATTTTTGCACGATCTTGTTTTTT
>CAMIXP010000046.1 GCA_946402785.1 uncultured Caryophanales bacterium
TTCTATGAAGGTAATCCATTACATGATGGTGGTGTTATTATTCAAGGAGATAGAATTACTTGTGCAGGAGCTGTTTTCCCAACAAGTAACAGTCCAAAACTAAATAGACGTTTAGGTACAAGACATAGAGCTGCCTTAGGTTTAGCAGAAGAGACGGATGCTATTTGTATTGTTGTTTCTGAAGAAACAGGTAGAGTATCTATCGCATTAAAGGGAGAAATGTTATATAACTTAACTCTTGATGATGTACGTATGATGTTAATTGATGAGTTAAGACCTAAACAAGATATCGAATACAATGAAGACGAAGAAGTAAATGAGGAAGAGCCATATGAAGAAAGTAAGTAGATTTTTTGGAAAACTATTTCGTCGTATTGGAATGGTATTTGATAAGGTATTAATTACTCCGATTACGCGTGTTATTTTGAAAGTAATGGATGTATCAAAGAATTTGGCTAAAGGGATTGATCGTCTTGCCAGTAAAAAGTCAACTTTATTGATCATCAGTTTATTACTTGCATTTATTGTATTCCTGTTTATTGATAATGAATCCAATGTTATGATTGATCAATATGCAGAAATATTATATGACCAAACAGTTACGGCTGTTTATAATGAAGAGAGTTATGTTGTAGAAGGTTTACCTGAAAAGGTTGATATTACTTTGATTGGTCAAAGAAGACATATTTTCCTTGCTAAACAATCTCCTTCTAAGGGTGTTACTGTTGATTTAACCGGATTAAAACCTGGTACTCATAAAGTAACATTAAAATATAATCAAAGATTAAAATCATTGGATTATAAATTGGATCCTTCTACGGTTAACGTAACAATCTATGAGAAGGAAAGTGAAACAAGAACCCTTACATATGATATCTTGAATCAAGATAAATTAGATACAAAACTATATATTAGTAATGTAGAACTTGATCGTTCTGAAGTTATTATTAAGGGTGCTAAATATAAGTTAGATCAAGTTGCTAACGTTAGAGCCTTATTGGATGTTAATAATATTCCTAATCCAAAAGCAGGAGATATTAATGTTAAAGATATCCCACTTGTAGCTTATGATAGTGATGGTAAGATTATGGATGTAGAGATTGTACCAAAAGCAATTGCTGCTAATGTTACGATTACATCACCAAGTAAGGAAATTCCAATTCGTGTTGTTCCTATTGGAGACTTAGCATTTGGTAAATCTATTCAATCTATTACACCAAGTGTAACGAAGATTACGGTTTATGGAGAACAAGCTGCTATTGATGAGATTCAACAATTAGATGTAGAAATTGATGTTAATGGTCTTGAAAAAGATAAAGATTATAACGTAACATTAAAGAAACCTAAAGGTATTACAGAATTAAGTTCTAAGACAATGTCTGTTAAGGTTACAATTGATAATGCTACTACAAAAGAATTTAAAGATATTGCAGTATCTTATCGTAATCTTGCTGATGGATTAGTTGTTCAAGCTAGCAGTGAAGAAGATCGTAAGGTAACTGTTGTTGTTAGTGGTAGTGAAGAAGCTTTAGAAAACATTAAAGAAACAGATATTACTGCTTATGTTGATTTGAAGAACTATAAAGTTGGTACTCATGAAGTAGAAGTTACCGTTACGGGTTCTGATTTGAAACTTGCTTATTCTTCTAAAACTAAGAAGATTAAGATTGTTATCACAGAGAAAAAATAGAGAGCTTAGCTCTCTTTTTTGTTGTACTATTTTATTTTGATTCAAACAGTTGTGTGTTATAATAATATCTAGGTGGTATTTATGTCAAACAAAAAAACAATTCGTAAAACAAATACAAAGAATAAGAAAGAGTCTTTAGAACAAGCAAAGAAGATAGAAGAAGTAGGAGAATTCAAAACAGATTTTAAAAACATCATTTGGGTTGTTGGAGGAATCCTTGTTTTCTTCCTTGCTTTTTATTTATTAACCTTATATTTAACAAACCGTGGAGAACGTATTACTCCTAATAAACCTTCTGGAGATGGAACTATATCTTATACAGATATTATGGCTGGTAGAAGTTTTTCAATGCCTGAAAAAGAATACTTAGTTGTTTACTATGATCGTGAAGATGCAGAAGTATTATCTTCTTTAAGTTTAGCTGTTTCTGGTTATCGTTCTAAAGAAGAACACTTAACGATTTATACTGTTGATATGAGTAGTTCTTTTAATAAAGGCTATATTTCTGAAGAAGGTAATTCTTCTGTTTCAGATGTATCAGAATTAAAGATTAATGGACCTACTTTAATTCATTTTAAAGATGGTTCTGTATCAGAGTATATTGAAGGTAAAGATCAAGTTGTTGGATATTTAGAATAAAAAGACTTTATGTCTTTTTTGCTATGAGGTGTCTTATGGAAAAAAAGAAGAAAAAGAAGAAACATAAGAAGAAAAAGAAAAACCTAGTCAATGATCTTCAAAGAAGTTTAGAGAGTGATGCTAAATTTTCTATTATGGAAGTCATTGTTCTTGTCGTGATTGCTGTTGTATTCGGCGTGATTATTGGATATTTAATTACTTATGGTAATAGTAATCTTAGTCGTGTTCGTTCTGATACGAATTTGGGTGAGATTGTTAGTACTTATAATAATATTGTAGATAATTACTATGAAGAGTTAGATGAGGAAAAGTTATCAGAATCTGCTATTAAAGGAATGATGTCTTCTTTAGAAGATCCTTATTCTCAATTTTTAGATAAAGATTCTACGAGTTCTTTTAATGAATCCGTTGATGGAGAATATGTAGGAATTGGGGTTACGGTTGAGTTTAAAGATGAATACAATCATGTTATTTCTCTTGTGAAAGATGGTCCTGCAGAAAAAGCAGGAATTCATGTGGGAGATACGATTCTTAGTATTGATGGTGTTAGTTGTAAGAATTTATATGCAGGAGAACTTAGTAAATTAGTTACTGGTAAAGTAGGATCCACTGTTCGTGTTACCATCTTAAGAGATGGTAAAGAAGATACGTTACTTGTTATGAGACAAATTATTGAAGTAGAGGATGTTTCCTATCGATTGATAGAACAAGGTCATCATAAAATAGGGTATATTCATCTAACAATCTTTTCTTCTCATGCTTTTACTCAATTTCAAAATGCTTTGAAAGACTTAGAAAAACAAAAAATAGATTCTCTTATTATAGATGTCCGTGATAATCCAGGAGGTCATCTTGCACAAGCAAGAAATATTTTAAGTTTATTCTTTGACAAGAAAACATTATTATTTCAAACAGAAAGTAATGGGAAAAGAACCAAGGTTTATTCTACAACTTCTGAGAAACGTGATTATCCAATTGTCATTTTAATGAATCAGGATACTGCATCTTCTGCAGAAGTATTGGTTGCTAGTTTTCAAGAAAACTATAAGAATTATCATGTTGTTGGAGTTAATAGTTATGGTAAGAGCCAAGTTCAAAAATCTCTTACTTTGAATAGTGGAAGTAGTATTAAATTTTCAATTGAAAGATGGCTAACTCCTAGTGGTAAAGTGATCAGTGAGAAAGGACTTGTTCCAGATATTTTAGTAGAGCAGTCTCCACAATACTATGTTGATCGTACAGATGAAAATGATTCTCAATTACAAAAAGCAATTTCTATTATTCAAAAAGAGTCTTAATTAAGACTCTTTTTCTATACTGTTAATGATTAATTGGCAATTATCTTTTTGCGGACAGCAGGTTGTTAGGACAAGTTGTCTTTTATTTTCTCTTCTTCCTCGAATATATCCATCTTTTGTTTGTTCCCATATATGGGTAATTTGATATGTATAGGTATTGTTTTCATATTGGAACTCTATTTCATCATTGATATCTAGTTGATCTAGATTGTTGAAGTAAGATACTTCGGATGTTCCTGAATGAGCTGCGATAAATACAATGCTATTTTCATCTTTTGGATTCATTGATTCTTTTAAAATCGTAACGTTTTCTTCTACATTGTTCTTTTCACTATCGATTGTATATAATGGTTTTTCTAATCCTATCTTCGGTATTTTAATATTACCAATTGGTTTTTCTACTTGAATGGTATTTGTTTTGGATACTTTCATGGGACTTGTAATCGGTATATTAAAAACAATTCTTTCTTTGTTTCCTATTTTCATAATGGTTGAGACTGAAAGAAGAGTTGTGCATAAAACCAGTATTAGAAATACTTTCTTTAACATAGAATCATCCTAATGAATTGGATGATGATTTCTAATAGATTTCTTTCCTTTTTTGTATTGGGAACAGGTATTTTGTAATCATGTAGGGTAATTGTTTCTTCTTCTTGATTTGTTATTGTTATTTGAAATGGTTCTATTATTTGATATCCGTCGGTTGTGTTTACTTGTTTGATGGTATAGGTACCATATGGTAATGTGATTTCTACTTCTCCTTGTTCATTTGTTTCAACGGTTTCGATTACTTCATTATTTGAATTGATGATATCAAATTGAATATTGGTTTCTGGTTCTATCTTGTTTTCTTCTCCATATACTTTTTGTATGGTTATTTTTTTCTTTATGACTGCGTTGGATACTGTTATTTCATAGTTTGGATTTTCTTCTGATAGAGTAAATGTATATTTTTCATTATTTAATTCATATCCTTTTCCAGGAACTGCTTCTTGTAGGTAGTAGGTACCAAATGGTATATCTTTTATTTCTCCTTGATTGTTGATGATTTCAATACTATCAATGGATTCTCCTTCTTCATTAAAAATTTCATAGATAGCTCCATCTAGTGAGGCCTCTCCTTGTGGTTCTGTTTCTTTCGTATCTTCATCTACTTTTGTAATATGAATATGGTTGGATATGACATTGATTTTAAATTGTACCTGTTTTGGTTCTAAGTCTCCTCTATGAACCATATTTTGACTGGTAGCTGATTCAAAGAATTCGATTGTTCCATTATGAATGATATCTTTTTCTCTTGTGAGAGTTATATCATATTCTCCTTCTTCTAAATCGGGAATGATGATTCTTGTATCTACTAGTTCAATTTCAGAATTATTGGTTGAATACTTTTGAAGGGATTCTCCAATTTCAATTTCTGATTTGGTTCCTTGTATGACAGTAATTGTTTGATTTTCGATGGGAATTTCATGATCATATTCATAAATTAACTGGTTGATTTCGTCTATTTGATAATCAAATTCATTGGTTCTTTCTCCATTTAGTGTTTTTGTGAAATAATAGTCTCCTTCTGTAGGACTTGCGACTCTCCAAATCATGAGTTGGGCTACGGCATACCAAGATGCATCAAAATGGTTTTTATAGCGATATCCAAAGTAGGCAATCTTTTCGATTTGATCCATTTGTTCTTTTGTTAGATTACTTGGATGATCTGTTTTAGAGTAGACGCTTCCTTCTTGAAAGAAGTTTAAGGGTTCTATACAATAAGCAATTTGATAGGTTTGCCTATTTTGAAAAAATCTTGCTCGTTGATAGTAGATTGTGTTTGTTGCATACTGATATTTATTCATATACATGTTGTCTAAGTATTCTGCTTCATAGAATGAATATTCTTCTGCATGAACGGTTTTACCTATTGCCAATAAGGTCATTATCATAATTAAGAAAATTATCTTTTTTTTCATCCGATTCCTCCTTTTTTTCTTAACGGTGTTCAGTATACATTTTCATTTCTAATGCTTCAAATGATGGATTTGTTGGAATCTGAATTGTTTGTATCATAAATCTCTATTTTTCTATAAAACTTTTTTATAATTTGATGTTTTTTTTCCATAGAAAAAGAAGTTTGCTATGTTATAATAAAACATGAGGTGATAAGAAATGACAGATATAGAAATTTCTAGAAATAGTCATAAATTAAATATTACCGATATTGCGAAAAAAATCGGAATTAAAAAGAATGATTTGGAGTTATATGGATCTTATAAAGCAAAGATTAAACATATTGGTGGTCGTAAGAAAAAAGGTAAATTAATTCTAGTTACGGCTATTAGTCCTACTCCTATGGGAGAAGGTAAAACGACTGTTAGTATTGGTTTAGGAGATGCCTTAAATCGTTTGGGTAAAAAAGTAATTATTGCCTTACGTGAACCTTCTATGGGTCCTGTATTTGGAATGAAAGGTGGAGCAACAGGAGGAGGTTATTCTCAAGTTGTACCTATGGAAGATATTAATCTTCATTTTACGGGTGACTTTCATGCGATTACTTCTGCCAATAACTTAATTAGTGCGGCTATTGATAATCATATTTATTTTGGAAATAGTTTAGATATTCAAAATGTTTTATTTAAAAGATGTTTAGATGTAAATGATCGTGCATTACGTGATGTGGATTTAGGTACAAGACATGATAGTTTTACGATTACTTCTGCTTGTGAGGTTATGGCTCTATTCTGCTTAGCTACTTCTTTAGATGATTTAAGAGTTAAACTTGGAAATATTATTGTTGGAACGAATAGTAAAGGTGAATATGTTTATGTTAGAGACTTACATATTGAAGGATCTTTAGTTGCTTTACTAAAAGATGCTTTTATGCCTAACTTAGTTCAAACATTAGAGAATACACCAACTCTTATCCATGGTGGACCTTTTGCCAATATTGCACATGGATGTAATAGTATTGTTGCGACAAGAACTGCTTTAAGCTATGCTGATTATGTTGTTACAGAGGCTGGATTCGGTGCTGATTTAGGTGCTGAAAAGTTCTTAGATATTAAATGTAGATTAGGTGAATTAAAACCTCAATCTGTTGTATTAGTTGCTACGATCAAAGCAATGAAATATCATGGTGGAGTTCCAAAAGATCAAGTATTTGAAAAGAATGATGAAGCTTTAGAAAAAGGTTTTGCTAACTTAGACAAACACTATGAAAATTTAAAGAAATATGGTGTTAATGTTATCGTATGTTTAAATAAATTTAATACGGATACTGATCATGAAATTGATTTAGTTAGAAAACATTGTGAAAAACTAGGATATAATTTCACGGTATCTAGTGCTTATGCTGATGGAGGAGAAGGAGCTATTGATTTAGCTAATAAAGTAATTGATGCTCCTAAGGGAAGATTCAAAGTTCTTTATAAATTAGATAGTCCTATTGAAAGTAAAGTTAAAAAGATATGTCGTGAAATTTATGGAGCTAAAAAAGTTACTTTCAGTAAACTTGCTAAAGAAAAAATTGAAGATATCAAGAAAAACGGTCTTGCTAATCTTCCAATTTGTGTTGCAAAAACACAATATTCATTATCTGACGATCCTAAAAAGTTAGGAGTTCCTAAAGATTTTGATGTTACAGTTCGAGATGTTCAATTATATAATGGTGCCGGTATTATTACGGTTCTATTAGGAGACATTATGACGATGCCTGGATTATCCAGAAAACCTAATTGTGAACTTATCGATGTGGTAGATGGAAACATCATTAATTTAAGTTAAAAAAAGCTAGATTTAATCTAGCTTTTTTCTTTTTTTTATTCTTTCTTTCTCTTTTATTTTATATTATAATGTATATTGTAGAATAGTAGGTGGTTAAGATGACAAAGAAAAAGAAAGGGAAAAAGAAGGGCTTTACTCTTGTTGAATTGCTTGCCATTATTGTTATTGTAGGGATCTTAACTACATTAGCAATTGTTGGTACTAGTCGTTATATTTCAACTGCTCAAAATCAAAAAGTAAAACAAGATCGTGATAATATTGCAATGGCTGCTAAACTTTATTTGCAAGATAATCGTGATTTACTTCCTCATTCCATGGGTGAAAGTATCATCGTTAGAGTATCTGAACTACGCCGTACTAATTATTTAAAAGAAGATGTTAAAGATAAAAACGGGAAAGACTGTGTGAAGAAATCTTTTGTACGTGTTTATAAAATGAGTGATAAGGATTATTCTTATCATACTTATTTATATTGTGGAGATGATTTGGTTCCAGATGAACCTGTTGTTCCAGTACCAGTTATTCTTGATTTTAAATTTAATGGATATTCTGCTGGAAGTAATTTTAGTAATGTTAAGAATGCTACTTTCTCTTTTAAGATTAAAGGAGATAATGAAGGATATGGCTTGGGTGTTTATAGTTATTCTTATTCTATTTTTGCTAAGACAAGTGATTCAGATGGATATACAGAAGTATATTATTCAGGTGATTTAAAAGCTGGTAATGAATCTGAAATACAAGTTAATTCTAAAAAATTATCTAGTTATTTTGATGTAACAAGTTATAATGCCATTCGTATTAATATTACAGCTATTAATGAACAAGGTGGTAAAGTTGAATTTAATTCTTCAGGAAGCTTTAAAGATACGGATAATCCTATTTGTGGATTGGTTACTGGCCAAGCATTAAGTGATGATGATTGGATTAATAAGTCAATCTTCAATGCAGGGGCTTATAAAAATAACTTTAGACGTGTTTCTGTAGGATGTAGTGATGGAGATGGTTCTGGTTGTAAGAGAGATACCTTTACTGTTTCATGGCCAAATGATACGGGAACATCTGCATCAGGAATTGATTATAGTTTTGGTACGAGATGGAGTTATATTCAAATTGAAGATAATGCTCAAACTGCTAATAAAACGATTTGTTATGTAAGAGCAAACGTTGACGTTTTAGCTCCTAGAGTTACTGTTAAAGCTTATAAAGTTAATGCAGATGGATCTAAGGGAGCACAAGTTGGTTCTATTACGGTTCAAGATGATGGTAAGAGAACATCTGATTTACCAATTGGTACTTTAAAAGCACAACAATTTACTGGCGTTACGGGAACATCTTCTGAGAAGTGGATGAATAAAGATAATTTCCCTAACGGTATTGTTTTGGATGTTTCTATTGATGACAACTTATATTTATATTCTTATGAGTGGTCTGTTAATAATCCATATGTTGCGGGAGGTACCAAAGATGCGGATGTTCAAAGTACAGCTTCTACTTATAACTCTCAAGTTGAACAAAATGGCGGAACACCTGTAACGGGTAACTTTGAAAGCCCTAATTTGGTGGATAATCCAACCAATATGGAAGAGTTAAAGAATGCTGAACATGGTATTCAAAATGGTACTATTACTGGATTGGTAATAAAACGTGAAGGAAAACGTTATGGTAAGTTAGTTGTATGTGATAAAGCTGG
>CAMIXP010000047.1 GCA_946402785.1 uncultured Caryophanales bacterium
AAAACGAAGAAAGAGTTATGCGTGAATTCAATGAGTATAAGAATCAACAAAAACAAATAGAAGCCATGAAAGCAGCTATTAAACGATTAAAAGAATATGGGAAATTAGCTTATCCTTGTGGAGAAAAGTTCTTTAGAAGAGCCGCTTCTATTGAAAAACGATTAGAGAAGATGGAAGTATTAGATAAACCAAAAACAATGGAGAATCTAAACTTAAACTTTAAAGTAGAACAAAGAAGTGGGAATGATGTAATCTCCTTCCAAGATTTCAATCTATCCATTGGAGGAAAAGAATTATTAAAGAAAGCAAAATGTTTAATCAAATACAAAGAAAAAGTATGTATTATGGGACCAAATGGTACTGGTAAATCAACACTTATCAAAGAAATCATCAAGAAAAATCCAGAAATTAGAATAGGATCCAATGTAAAAATAGGATATATTCCACAAGATATTGTATTTGAAGATGAAAAGATATCTGTCATTGAAGAAGCAAGAAAATATTTTATTGGTTTAGAAGAACATTTAAGAAGTGCTTTAACCAAATTCTTATTCTATTCAGAAGGAATCTATACAAGACTAGATAAATTATCAGGAGGAGAAAGACTACGTTTGAAACTCTTCTGTTTGATGCAACAAGATAATAACTTGTTATTATTAGATGAACCAACAAACCATATCGATATCAATACAAAAGAAATCTTAGAAGAAGCCTTAAAAGACTATAAAGGAACGATAATTATGATTTCACACGACCGTTATTTCATTAACAAAGTCGCAACCAGAATTTTAATGATAGAAAATCAAAAATTAGTAAGTTACATCGGAAATTACGAAGATTATAAGAGAGAAAAAGAAAGGATGAATTAACCCTTTCTTTTTGCGTTTTTACAAGCATAAAAAATGTGTTATACTGATATTGAGGTGGTACTGTTAGCGGATTGATGAGGTGTAATAGAGTCTGATAATTGTATTGATATATCACGAATTAGAAGATATAAAGTCTTTAAAAAGAGACAAAAAGGGAAAAACTTGAAAAAATCGAACAAAAATGTTATAATATAGCCACATTTAGTGAGGGGGAATAAGAAATGAAAAAAATGAAGAATCTTGCCAAAAAAATCTTAACATTTTTGATTGTTTTAGGAACCATATTTACTTTAGGATCAAAAGTAAATGCAGCTGCTGAAACAATTCAACTTGGACCAGCAAAACAAGCTGGAAAATACATAGCTGGAGTTACATTCAGTTATAAATTTACAACAGACGGAAAGTATTTATACTGTGTCAATAATGCAAAAAACACAGCACAAAATATTACAGCAGACTTAGTAAAGAAAAACTCTGTAATTGATGGAGGACTAGTTTATATCTTAAAAAATGGTTTCCCAGAAAAATCAATTACAGGAAATACAGACAAAGACTATTACATTACACAAACAGCAGTTTGGTGGTATCTAGATGAAACCACTGGAAGTATGAACTTAGGAGATTACTTCAAAGTATCAGGATCAGATCCAGAAAACATGAGACCACTTGTAAAGAACTTAGTACAAGAAGGTATCAACCATAGAAATGATCCATATGGAATTAGTGATACAAAATTCGCTATTACAACAACTGATACAAACATGGCTTTAATTGGAGACTACTATGTATCTCAAAGTATTAAAGTTGCTGAAAGCCAAAACGTAAGTAGCTATACAGTGAACTTAGAAGGTGCTCCAGAAGGAACGATTATTGAAGTAGCTGATCATGCATACAATGCAACAACAGCAACTCTAAATACAAATGATGTATTTAGAATTAAAGTTCCAGCTAAAGCAGTTACTGGTACAGAATTATCTGTAAAAGTAGTTGCAACAGCAACAGGAGTATTACAATATGCTGCATATGAATATCATCCAAGACATGATGATATGCAAAACGTAGCTTTATTAGAAAAAGCTAAAAAAGATGTAGCTTCATCATTAACATTAGATATTTCATCTTCAAAAGTAACAATTGAAAAAATCGATTCCGTTACAAAACAACCTTTAGCAGGTGCTGTCCTAGTATTAAAAAATGAACAAGGTACAGAATTAACAAGATGGACTTCTACAACACAAGCACATGTTATTAAAAACTTACCAAAAGGTACATACTATGTATCTGAAATAAGTGCACCAAGTGGTTATAGAAAGAATGAAAATTCATCTAAGTTTACCATTACAGATAAAAACAATAATATTAAAATTAATTTTGAAAACGCTCCAGAAAAAGTAGTAGTTAATATTACAAAAGTAGATCAAGCAACAAGAGCACCTCTTGCAGGAGCAACCCTAGTTATTAAAGATGCCAATGGAGAAATCGTTTATAAATTCGTTTCAACAAACGCATCAGAAGTGATTACAGATATTGGAAAAGGTACTTACACAGTTTCAGAAGTAAGTGCTCCAGAAGGATATATCTTAAGTGATCAAGTGATTACATTCACAGTTGATGATACTCACTTATCACATCAAATTATTTTTGAAAACGCAAGAGAAGTATATGTTCCAGATACAGCTTCTGTATCATCTATGATACTTGCTATTTTAGGTATTGCTATTACAGGATTCGGAATTGAATTCGTGATCAAGAATGGACAAAAAGCTTAAGAATAAAAAAAGAGTCTCTCCAAGTGCAACTGCTTTCATAGGAGCATTCATTACACTCGTTGGGGGATTCTTTCTTTCATATAATTACATCCAGTCACAAAAGGTTTTAGCATTCGATACCATGTCTCAAGCATTCTATGATGGAAACGTAGTAGAAAACTTACAAGTAGAATTAATCGAAGAAGAAGAGAAAAAAGAAGAGTTAAAACCAACAGAATTTACCGGAGAAATCCGTGATGATTATATTGGATACTTAACAATACCAAAAATAAATCTAACAAAAGGATTTTTGGATTACCGTTCTGCAGAAAACAATGTAGATAAGAACCTACTAGTTGTTAGTGGATCCAATTATCCAGATACAGAAAAAGGGAACTTTATTATTGCAGGACATTCAGGAACAGGTTGGAATTCATTTTTCAATGATTTATATAGACTTGGTAGAGAAGATTTAATCTATATTTCCTATCAAGGTAAAAAGTATGAATATAAGATCGTTAATATTTATACACAAGCTAAAACAGGTAAGTTAGCTGTTTATCGTGACTACGATAAAACAACTCTAACATTAATTACTTGTACCAACAATGATTCAACAACACAAACGGTGTATATTGCAGAATTAACAAACATTGAAGAATAAAAATTTAAGGGGGTGAAGGTATGAGTAAGATGTCATTCTTAGACAAACTAGGAATACTAGTGAACTTAACCAATAAATATAGTATCTATTTACTAATATTTCTTGTGTTATTAATTATTGGTATCTTAATAGGATTTACCAATAAGAAACACATAAAATTTGTAAAAATTGTTTATTTCTTAATCATGATTGGTTTAATGATCTTTATGATTAGCTCATACCATTCATCGTTAGGAAATATGTTTTCATACATGATGAATAATTTCTTTATTGCTGTATTCTTCCCAACCATTGCAATTTACTTAGCAGCAATCATTGCCATGAACATCATCGTATGGATATCCATATTTAGTTATAAAACATCAAAACCAATTAAAGTATTAAATATTTCCGTATATGTAATTATGAATTATTTAATGGCTTTATTGTTAAAAGTTGTCAATGTAAAAAAATTAGATATCTTTGATCAATTATCTTTATATGGAAACAAACAAGTAACAGCGTTAATTGAATTATCAAGTATTCTATTCTTAGTATGGATTATCTTCTTAATTCTTTATAAGATTATCTTAATCTATATAAGAAAAGATTATAAACCAAAAGTAAAAAGAATTATTGTTCGAAAAGAAATTAAAAAATTACCAGAAAACTATGAACCATTACTAAGTCCAGAAACGGTATATGGTAATGCTCCAAGTGAAAAAGTAATTGACTTAAAAGGTAGAACAGAAGAAGAAGTATTACTAGAAAAATTCAGTAAACAATTTACATTAGAAGACTACAAGTTATTCTCAAGATTACTAAAAGAAGAACAAGATAGACAACATAAAAAAGAAGAGAAGAAAGTAGAGTTTGTAAAAGAAGATTCAAAAGTAACAAGAAAACAACCAAAGAAACCATTAGATGAAAAAGTAGTCAAAGAAGATCGTACTTATAGAGAACAACAAAAGAAAGAAATCATTCGTATGGAGCAAGAAAGAAGAGAACTTCTACGTAGAGAACAACAAAAACAACTAATGGAAAAGAAAAAAGAACAACAAGCAAAAGAGTTACGAATGAAACAAGAATCAGAAGAAGAAAAAGAACAAAGAAAACTAACAGAATTAGAAATGTTATATCGATAAAAAGTGTTATGAAAATTAACACTTTTTTTATTTGTTTAGGACCCTAAACTAGGGTATAATAGAAAAAGACAGGAAGTGGATTTATGAATTTAGAAGAATTAAATGAACAACAAAAAGAGGCCGTATTATATAATGAAGGCCCTTTATTAATTATTGCAGGAGCTGGTGCTGGAAAGACCAAAACATTAACAACCAAGATTGCTTATTTAATTCAAGAAGAAGGAGTAAGTCCTTTTAGTATTTTAGCAATTACCTTTACAAATAAAGCAGCTAAAGAAATGAAAGATAGAATCTATAAAGCAGTAGGAGAAGATGCCAAGAAACTACAAGTATCTACTTTCCATAGTTTTGGATTAAAATTAATCAGAGAAAATGTAAGAGTACTAGGTTATGATAGTAACTTTGTCATTATGGATAGTGATGACTCTCTAACAGTCGTAAAAAAGATTTTAAAAGATATGGATTTAGATCCAAAAATCTATAATCCAAAAGCCATTCGTAATAAAATCAGTAGTTGTAAAAATGATATGATTACACCAGAAATGTATGAAAAATATGCAGTCAGTGACTATGAACAAATTGTTCAACAAGTCTATGAAAAATATGAGCATAAACTACATCAAAATAACTCAGTAGATTTTGATGATTTACTATTATTACCAATCAAATTATTTAGAGAACATAAAGATATCCTAGAAAGATACCAAGATTGGTACAAATATATCTTAGTAGATGAATATCAAGATACCAATGAAGCACAATATATTTTGACAAAACTATTAAGTGAAAAAAGTAGAATGATTACCTGTGTAGGAGATGATTCTCAAAGTATCTATAGTTTTAGAGGAGCTAATTATAAAAATATCTTAAACTTTGAAAAAGACTATAAAGATGCAAAAACAATTCTTCTAGAACAAAACTATCGTTCAACAAGTACCATTCTAGATGCTGCTAACCAAGTCATTCGAAACAACAAAATGAAAAAAGAAAAAAATCTATGGACAGCTAGAGGAGTAGGAGAAAAGATTAAGTATTATCGTGCTTATAATGAAAAAGATGAAGCAGCTTATGTCTCTAAAAAAATAAAAGAACTACAAGACAAAGGAGTAGAACCACAAGATATCGCAGTACTATATAGAACGAATGCACAATCCAGAGTCTTAGAAGAAGAAATGCTACATGAAAATATTCCATATAAAATGATTGGTAGTATTAATTTCTACTCTAGAAAAGAAATCAAAGACTTATTAGCGTATTTACGTTTAATCCATAATTCGAAAGATAATGTATCTCTACTAAGAGTCATTAATACACCAAAAAGAGGAATCGGAGAAAAAACTATAGAAAAACTTCAAGAAGTATCCGACAAAGAAGGAATCAGTTTATATGAAGCAATCTCTTCAGGAAAAGAATTAGAGTTTAAAAATATCATTGAAAAACTAAAAGGAATCAAAGATGATTTAACCCTTACTGAATTAGTAGAAAAAGTATTAGATGCTTCTGGATTAAAAGCAGAATTAGAAGCAGAAAAAACATTAGAAGCAGAAATTAGATTAGAGAACCTAGAAGAATTTAAGTCCATAACGAAAGACTTCGAAGAAAGAGAAGGAGTAGTATCTCTTGAAGAATTCTTATTAGAGACAAGTTTAGTAAGTGATGTGGAAGAATATAGAAATGATCCAAATAGAGTAAGCTTAATGACAGTACACTCTGTCAAAGGATTAGAGTTTGCTCATGTATTTGTCGTAGGATTAGAAGAAGGAATCTTCCCTCATATGAATTCTTTAATGGAAAACAGTGAAGTAGAAGAAGAAAGAAGATTAATGTATGTTGCAATTACCCGTGCAAAAGATGATCTACATCTAATCAATGCAAGACGCAGAACACTATTTGGTAATGAACAAATTAATCCAGTCAGTCGATTCCTAAATGAGATTAGTAAAGACTTAATAGAATCCAATGAACAAGAAGAAACACAACCACAACAACAAGAAAAAGTAGAAGTCGGAGAAATGTTTAGAGAAGAAGAAGTTGACTATCAAGTAGGAGACTTCGTATACCATGAAACCTTTGGAACAGGAAAAGTAGTAGAAGTAACCAATACACTTGTAAGTGTTGCTTTTAAACATCCACATGGTATTAAAAAACTAATGAAGAATCATAAGAAATTATCAAAAGTATAATTTCTTTTTTTCTTGCATTTATGATAAAATGAAGATGAGGTAGATCCTATGAAGAAAATTAAAAAGATAAAACAAAAACAAATATTAGTCATTACACTTGTATTGGTATTTATGATTGGAATGATGATTGTTTATTTTCAACAACATAAAGTATCCTATGCATCTTTAGATTATGCCATTCAAAGAACCAGTAATGGAGGAACAGCTGCTGCTAAATTTGATTTTGATAAAGGAACCTTTGTATTTATCAAAGGATCTCGTAAGAAATATGATTATTTCTATCTACAAGATAAAAGATGGTACAACAAAGGAATGATTCGAGAAACAAACTTTAATATTGAAAAGAAATATGAAGTAACTGTCTACTATGTACCTGAAAACAAATTATCTTTTATTAAAGTAGAATCCAAAAAAGAACTAAGTAATATAGGAGACTCTATTAATACAGAATTTAAATTATTATCAACCAGTAAAAAAGATTCTTTCTTCTTTGGAGGAACTTATAAAGAACTACCAGATGAATATATGATTTATATCAATGATAAAGAATACTTATTGAAAGAATACAATGGCTTATTCAAAATGTATTCATAGGTATGTTATAATAAAAAAAAGATTTGTTTAGGAGGAATAGAATGAACAAAGACATTACATTAGTAATATTAGCTGCTGGAATGGGTAGTAGATTTGGAGGATTAAAACAAATTACTCCATTAGGACCTAATGATGAATTTATTATTGACTATTCAGTATATGATGCCATCAAAGCAGGATTTACAAAGATTGTATTTTTAATTAAAGAAGAGAATTATCAAATCTTTAAAGAAACCATAGGAGCAAGAGTAGAACCACATATTCATGTAGAATATTGTTTCCAAAAAAATGATAATGCTCCAGGAAACTATAAAGAATTATTAAAAGATAGACAAAAACCATTAGGAACAGCACATGCCATTCTTTGCTGTAAAGAAAAAGTTCATGAACCATTCATGATGATCAATGCAGATGACTTCTATGGAAGAGATGCATTCATGAAAGGAGCAGAATTCTTAAAGAATGTAGTAGATGAAAAACCATATCCATATGGAATGATCGGATACCTTGTTAAAAATACCATTACAGAAAATGGTACGGTAAAAAGAGGAGTATGCGAAGTAGAAGATGGACAATTAGTAAAGATTGTAGAAAGTTCTGTAGGTAGAGTAGAAGATGGCAGAATTATGGCAAAACCATTAAATGAAACACTACCAGAATTTGAAGTAGCAGAAGATGATACGGTTTCAATGAATATGTTATTATTTACACCAAGTGTATTTGAATACATTGAAGATCACTTCTTAGAATTCCTAGACAACAATAAAGATAATTTAGCAAAATGTGAATATTTAATTCCAGATATTCTATTCGCAACTATCCGTGAAAACTATGCAACTGCAGTCGTATTAAAGACAACCGCAACTTGGTATGGAGTTACCTATAAAGAAGATGCTGATGGTGTAAAAGCAGCCCTAAAAGGATTAGTAGATAGCGGAGAATATCCAAATCATTTATGGGATGAATAAAGAGTAGAAATACTCTTTTTTTGTGGCCTTTTGAAGGAAATTATGATATAATAGGAAACTAAAAAAGGGGGGAGTTTTGATGCATTTAGTTACGATATCAGATAGCCTAATATATCTATTATCCAAAAAAGATCTAGAACTAAAACTAATTTTTTCAGAATTTGCATCTACAACAAGAATCCCAGATTGGGAAGATTTATCTGTAAGACAAGACTTTGGTGATCTACAACCACTAATAAATGAATTTGCAGAAACTTTCCAAAAAAACTTCACAGAAGAACAAACCAGAAACATGTTGTATCTTTTAAGAAGACTAACAGTAGAAAGAAAAGAAGACACAATCAAAAAATTTCAATTAAAAGTAAGCATGGGAGTATACAACAGTTATGCCAATAGAATAACGATTTATTCCTACCCAGGAGAAGACTTAAAAGATGAACTAAAGGAAACCATTTTCCATGAATTACTTCATATGGCAAGTACTAGAAGAATAAGAGATGGATTCACAGGAGACTATGTAACAGGATTTGAATTAAGATCAAACTTTGGTAAATCTCTAAATGAAGGATATACAGAATATTTAAGAGAAAAATACTTTGGAAAAGGAAACTATACAGAATTACCAGATTGGAGAGTCGTAATTGCCAAAGGAATTGAATATATCGTAGGAGAAAAAGAAATGGAGAAATATTTCTTCAATGCAGATCTACCAGGATTAATGGCAGCCTTAAGAAAATATGCATCCCAAGAAGATTTAATGAAACTATTCTTTTTAATGGAAAGAGTAGAGTCTCCTTCTTTTGGATTCTCTAAAAAGAAATATAGGGAATTACGACATGAACTTGCAAGAATAAATGAAAGAAAATTAAAGAGTGATTTAGAAGAAGGAAAAATC
>CAMIXP010000048.1 GCA_946402785.1 uncultured Caryophanales bacterium
CATCTACAATGATATAGTCAAATTTAGGATGTTCTTCATTGACTAATTGATAAAGCACTCTATTATGAAGAATGGCTTTTATTTTATTCATATTCATTTCTTTTGTATATTTTTCATTGTATTCTTTGTTCGTTACAATGACAGATTTATATGGAATCTTCTTCGCAATTTGAGGAGCGATTTTTAAAATCTTATCATCATCTATTTTTTTAGAGTCTCCTACACCTAGGCTTTCTAAGAAAGGAATATCTTCTTTTGAAACGAAACATGCGGTTACAACAATTGGTCCAAAGTAATCTCCTGTTCCTACTTCGTCTGATCCTACTGCACTACAGTTATAATACTTTTGATCTTCTTTTTTTCTTTCTTCTTGACGTTCTTTTGTGTTTTCAAGAGCGGTTCCCCACATCGCTGCATCTACATCTGCACTTGTTCCTTGAAACATACATTTACCAGATTCATAAAGAGTAATAACCGTATCTTCTTCTTGTGCTTGGAATACAACATAAGGGATTACTTTATCTCTTTTTTTATCTTTGTAGTATTCAATCATTTTTTCTTTAATTTCATCGTTTACTTTAATGACTACGTTCATGTTCCCCTCCTAAAAGATTTCATCAGAAGAGTAGTAGAAGTACTCTTTTAATTGTTCTTCTGAATATCCTTCTTTTTCTTTTTGTTTTTTAATTCTTTGAATTTCATTTTCTCCTATATTTAATAAATAAGGATTACTATCAAATAAGATTTCTAGATGGGTTAATCTTAAATCTTCTAATTGCTTGATTAGATCTTTTATATCTTTTGGATTTCTTGATAGACAAAATGGATTCGAATATAAGATATTTTTAATATGATTGCTTAGGCAACCAACACTTCCTAAAATATCAATAATATCATAAATATTTTTATCGGGAATTCTTTCTATTTCATCATTGTTTTCCATCATATTCTTTATCTCTTCCATGGAAAAACCATATCTGATTAATACGTCCATTATTTCCCTCCTTTTAGAATTTCATCACGAGTTACTCTATATTTAATTAAGAATTCTTTATCACTTAAGAATAAGTCTTCTTTATTCTTTGTTTTGATATATTTTTCTCTATGTTTCATAAATTCTAAACTGATAAGCAAATACTTACTATGATCTTTTAATGTTGTTAATACATTTCGATCTTGGTAATACTTTAGACGTTTTTGAATTTCATTTGTATTATACGTTAATAGAAGAGGAGTATCATTCATCATACGAATGACTTCTGCATTTTGATATCCATATTTAATAAAATTCTTAAAGTTTTCTGTAATTAATTCTTTTGCATATAACAAGATATATGGATTCTTTTCTGTTAACGGTACAATTTCTGATTTACCAAAACCTAGTGTTTCTAAGTTTTCAATATTTTCTTCTAATTTTTCTAAGTGATTATGCTTTAAAATGATTGGTAATTTTTTAATGGTATTTGTAATACTCTTTGTTGTATAACCATTTTCTGTTAGATATTTTGTTTTTGCTTCAATATCTTCTTTATTATAAATAAATAATTCTGGAAGATACGTTGTAATTTTAATGATAGCATCTTTTGAAAAACCAAGTTCTTTGTATTCTTCTAATTTCTTTACTAATTGGTTTTGTGTCATATCTAATACATTTGGTATTTCTCTAACAATCGTAATAATATCGTTTTGATCATATCCGTATTCTTTTAAGAATTCTGCTCTTTTACGAATATAAGATGGATCTAAATTTAAAATTTCTGTTTTTTCTACAAATAAGTCATTACAATCTTCTTTGGAAAAACCTAATTCTTGTAATACTTGGTATTTATTATGAATTCTTTGATTTGACATTTGAATGATATAAGGATAATTCTCTATCATTTTAAATACATCGATTTTATTAAAACCATATTGAAATAATTCTTCGATTCGATTTTTAATATTTTCTGTTGATGTGATCATGATACTAGGTATTACTTTTGTGATTTTGATAATGGCTTTATTATCTAGTCCATTTCGATGAAGAAAGTTTACTAAGTTTCTTATCGCATATAATAAATCTGTTTCTGTACGATTACAGATGGGATAAGAAGATAGGATTAATTCTTTTTCTTCTTCGTCATAGCCAAGATTTTTCATATATTCATCTAACATAGCTATCACCTAGAATTTATTATAGCATATTTTTGATAAATAGTTTATAATGAATATGGTAGGAATATAGGAGATGAATTTATGAATTTTATAGATATTGGAATCATTCTTATTTTTATTATGTTTTTAATTGTTGGGATTAAAAGAGGGGTTATTAAAGAAGCAGTTAGTTTAGTTGCGATTATTTTAGTGTTTGTTTTATCTTTTTCTTTAAAAGGAATTATAGGTAATATCTTATGTGTATTACTTCCTTTCTTAGATTTAGATGGGTTTGTTACACTTAATATTTTCTTTTATCAATTAGTTGCCTTTATTTTAGTATTCTGTATTTTAATGTCTGTTTATGAAGCATCTTTAAGAGTATCTAAGTTTTTACAAAAGGTTGTGAATGCTACCATTATTTTATGGTTACCTTCTAAGATATTAGGAGGAGTTGTTTCTTTTATTAAAGGATACTTAGTATTATTTATTGTATTCATTTTCTTAATGATTCCATTTGTAAATTTTCCTATCTTTAAAGAAAGTAAGATTGTATCTTTTATGTTATATCAAACACCAGTTCTTTCTGGATATGCTTCTAACTTTACGACTCCAGTGAAAGAAGCTGTTTCTTTCATGAGTAAAGTAAGTAATGGAAAAATGGATGTGAATGATGCGAACTTACAAGCATTAGATTTGATGCTTAAATATCATGTCGTTGATAAGAATACGATAGAATCTTTAATGGAAGTTAATAAATTAGATGATGTTAAAAACATCAATTCTGTTCTTAACAAATATTAGGAGGATTTATGGTATCTATTAAAACGGCTTTGGAATTCGAAGAAGCTATTAAGGAAGATAAAGTTTTCGTTGACTTCTATGCTGACTGGTGTGGTCCTTGTAAGATGCTTGATATGGTTCTAGAAGAAGTAGAAACAGAATGTCCTGATGTTCATTTTGTAAAAGTAGATAGTGATCGTTTTCGTAGTATTGCGAAAGATTATCATGTATTAACCGTTCCTTGTTTGATTTTATTTTCTCAAGGAAAAGTAGTCAAACAACAAAGTGGATTTTTAAGAAAGGAAGAATTGATTGCATTTCTCAATCAAGAATAGGTGAGTTATGGCGTTTTGTAAATATTGTGGTAAAGAATTAAGAGAAGGTATGCGTTTTTGTGGAGGATGCGGAAATGCTGTTGAAGTTGTTGTTCCTCAAAAACAAATTATCTATGAAGAAGAAAAACCAATGGAATCTATTTTAGATAATAAAACAGTAGTTGCTTTAACATTAGGAGTTCTTGCATTTTCTTTGGTTGCGATTATCGTTGTATCTTTCCTTACGAAAGATGTTCCTGCAACGAGTAATTTGTTAGGAAATTTACCAAGTTATTTTATTTAATTGTATAAAAGAATAGGGTGTTGTATATGAAATGTATCCATTGTGGTAGGGAAATCGATAATGATTCCGTACAATGTCGATATTGTGGTGGTGCTATTAGTGATACGGATCGTATTAAGATTACGTATGAGGATGAAATTGAAGACTTTGTAGAACCACCAGTTATTGTAGAGTCTCATACCTTTATAGCGGATGAAGATTTTGCTAAAAAAGTA
This sequence comes from uncultured Caryophanales bacterium, assembly GCA_946402785.1. GTDB lineage: Bacteria > Bacillota_I > Bacilli_A > RF39 > UBA660 > UBA3789. Next base: position 3,750 of record CAMIXP010000048.1, read on the forward strand.
AGTGAACAAATTCACAAGAATGTTGTTGTGAAAAATGGCAAAGAAGTAGTTGTCGATGATTATGACTTAGAAGGGGAAGATGAAAAGAAATTCCCTGTCGTTGGAATTTGTATTGCATCTTTATTAGTTATCATTGGTGGTATCTTTGCTTTTGCTATTTTACCAAACATTATGGTATCGCAAAATAAGAAACCATCTACGACGAGTATTGATAATACCTTTACTTCGGAAGATTGGTTTTCGAAAGAATTTATGATAGATGGAGTTTTATATAAGATGAATCAAGATTATTCCTCATTTGCAAATCAAGGATGGAGTTATTCCTTAGAGGATGAACAAAAAGTAGAAGCAGGAGCTAGAACAGAAAATGATATTCAACTTACTTCTTCTAGTTATAAGAATAATCATTTAGTGATTGGCTTTTATAATTCTTCTACAAGAGCTACTTCAGTGAAAGACTGTAAGGTTTATTCTATAGAAGTAGATAATTCCAATACGGATAAACCAATTGATTTTGAATTACCTGGTGGTATTAAGACGGGAAGTGGAGAGTTAGAGATTACTTCTCTTTATGGTAAATTAGAAGAAGATTCTATTACGGTAGATGATGTTGGTAAGTTTAAAATCTATCATTATACACATGATAATTTATCATTAGATTTAACAATCTATGATAATGGAGGACTTAAAAAATTCCAATATATGGTTGATTAGAACGGTTGTTACCGTTCTTTTTGTTTGACTTTATACAACATTTGTGGTATAATATACGCATATCAATGGAGGGTGTTTATGAAAGATAATAGAAAATTATACGAAGAGCAAATCGATAGTAATAAAAGTAAAAGATTTTGGTCTATTGTTCTTGGATTTTTAGGAACAGCTGGAATATTCACAGGATCCTTATTCTTACGTGGAATTTATCCAGAATTCTTCTTACCAGGTTTAGCATTAGGTGCAGGAGCACCAATTGCAGCTGTATTCCAATCACATCTTGCTAAGATTAAAAAAAATGCTGCTGAGAAGAAATTAGAACATCTTGATCGTGTTCATGATTTTGGAATCCCAAAAAGTGATGCATTAGATCAAGCAAGAGTTAAGAAAATTGGAGAACTTGAAAAAGGAATTGATCGTGAACAAAGTGATATCGATGCAACTACATGGATTTCAACTGCCGGTGGAATTGTATGGGGATTATGCGATATAGCAGGAATTTTCTTTCCACCAGCATTACTTGGATCTCTTGCTGGATTAATGATTATGGGTGCTTCTCAAGATAATATTCTTGAACATATAGCTGATAGAACTGTATTAGAGACTCGTGCAGAAAATATTAAGAATGATTTATTATTAGAACATACTTATGGTAAACCAGTAAAGGCTGCATCACCACGTGTTGCAACTGATTCTGTTACCGCAAAAGCAAAAGCAATTCCTAATCCTTCTTATGAAGCTCAAGTAGATGCTTATATTAAAGGATTAGAAACAAGTAAAGAAATTGAAAAACCATTTGAAAAGGTTAAATAGTCATAAGTAAAAGGGGGAAATTATTATGACATCAAAACAATATGTTGCTGAAACAAAGCAAAGATTAAATCAACATGTTAATGGATTAACAGAAGGAAGAAACAAAAAGAATCGTTTCTTCAATATTGCATCTGTAGTTGTGGGTGCTCTAGGAGCTTGTGTATTATTCAGTAATTTCTGGTTTGCACTTCCTGCATTTGGAGCAGTTGCTGCTTTACAGATGGAAAAGAAAAAACAATTGAAAGCATTTGATGATAGTATTGAAGCTACATCTGAACAAACTACATTCTTAGATAAGATGGTTCAAAATGGTATCGATGTTAGTGCCAAAGCAAATGCTGAAAGAAAACAAAAAATGGATGCATTAGAAAAAACAAGAATGCAACAAAATACAGATTATATGTCATCAACAACAAAGAATCATTTTGCTAATATGTTAGTTGCTGGTACAACTGCTCTTGCATGGTTCGTTGGTGGGCCTGTTTTATCTTTAATTCCACTTGCAACTTTATTAGTAAAGAATGCATCTGATAATGATTATGTTGCTAAACATGCAGCATTAGAACAAACTGGTCAAGCATTAAACCATGAAATTTATGGATACAATGTATCTAGTTATGTAAATCATAATCGTGCTGTTGCTCAACAACAAGCTGCACATAGACAAGCTGGTAATGCTTATTCAACTGCTCGTACAGCTACTGCACAAACAACAAGAGGAACACATATGAATCAACCATTACAACAACCAAGAGTTAATCAACAACCAGCAAGACCAATTCAAACTGCTAAGGGTGCTCCAACAGCAAAACCTACATATACAAAAGAACAAGAAGCTGCTGTTAATCGTTACTTACAAAAATTAGCTGAACAAAAAGGTCAAACAACACCAGTACAAAAGAGAAAGGTATAACCTTTCTTTTTTTTGTCTATAAATAAAATTCATGTAAAATATATCGGTTTTTCCTTGTAATATAACCCTATCATTTGGTATACTATGTTTTGTGATAAGGAGGAATCATAATGCACAAATATGTTTATTTATTCAGTGAAGGTAATGCAAATATGAGAGAACTTCTTGGAGGTAAGGGAGCTAACTTAGCAGAAATGACTAATATTGGTTTACCAGTACCACAAGGATTTACCATTACTACTGAAGCATGTACTCAATATTATGAAGATGGAAGAGAAATTAATAAAGAAATCCAAAGTCAAATTAATGAGTATATCGAAAAAATGGAAAAAATAACAGGAAAGAAATTTGGAGATAAAGAAAATCCATTACTAGTTTCTGTAAGAAGTGGAGCAAGAGCTTCTATGCCAGGTATGATGGATACTATCCTTAACCTTGGTTTAAACGAAGATGTTGTTAAGGTTATTGCAGAAAAGAGTAACAACCCTAGATGGGCTTGGGATTGTTATAGAAGATTTATTCAAATGTATTCTGACGTTGTTATGGAAGTTGGAAAGAAATACTTTGAAGAATTAATCGATGAAATGAAAGAAAAGAAAGGCGTTAAACAAGATGTTGAATTAAACGCTGATGATTTACATGAACTTGCAAATCAATTTAAGAAAGAATATAAATCTAAGATTGGTAAAGATTTCCCAGATGATCCAAAAGAACAATTAATGGGAGCTATTAAAGCTGTATTCCGTTCTTGGGATAATCCTAGAGCTAACGTTTACAGAAGAGATAACGATATTCCTTATTCTTGGGGAACTGCTGTTAACGTTCAATCTATGGCTTTTGGTAACATGGGTGATGATTGTGGAACAGGTGTTGCTTTCACAAGAGATCCAGCTACTGGAGAAAAAGGTTTATTTGGTGAATTCTTAACAAATGCACAAGGTGAAGACGTTGTTGCTGGAGTTCGTACACCAATGAAGATTGCTGAAATGGAAGATAAATTCCCAGAAGCATTCAAACAATTCAAAGAAGTTTGTAAAACACTTGAATCTCATTATAGAGATATGCAAGATATGGAGTTTACGGTTGAACATGGACAATTATACATGTTACAAACTCGTAATGGTAAGAGAACTGCTCAAGCAGCTTTAAAGATTGCTTGTGATTTAGTTGATGAAGGAATGCGTACAGAAGAAGAAGCTGTTGCTATGATTGATCCAAGAAACTTGGATACATTACTTCATCCACAATTTGATGCTAAGGCATTAAAAGCAGCTAAACCAATTGGTAAAGGTTTAGGAGCATCTCCTGGTGCTGCTTGTGGTCAAATCGTATTCTCAGCTGAGGATGCTGAAGCATGGGCTGCTAAGAAGAAAAAAGTTGTATTAGTTAGACTTGAAACTTCACCAGAAGATATTACTGGTATGAAAGTATCACAAGGTATCTTAACGGTACGTGGAGGTATGACATCTCACGCTGCTGTTGTTGCTCGTGGTATGGGAACTTGCTGTGTATCTGGTTGTGGTGACATCATGATGGATGAAGCTAAGAAACAATTTACATTAGCTGGTAAGACATTCAAAGAAGGAGATGTTATCTCTATCGATGGATCAACTGGAAACATCTATGATGGAGAAATCAAGACAGTTGATGCTACCATTGCTGGAGAATTCGGACGTGTTATGGAGTGGGCTGATAAGATTAGAACACTTAAAGTTAGAACAAACGCTGATACTCCAAGAGATACTAAGAAAGCAATTGAATTAGGTGCTGAAGGTATTGGTCTATGCCGTACTGAGCATATGTTCTTCGATGAAGAAAGAATCTTCAACTTAAGAAGAATGATTTTATCTGAAACAGTAGAAGACAGAGAAAAATACTTAGACTTATTAATCCCTTATCAAAAAGGTGATTTCAAGGCTATGTATAAAGAACTAAAAGGTCTTCCAATGACTGTTCGTTATATTGATCCTCCTCTACATGAGTTCGTACCTAAGACTGAAGCTGAAATGAAAGCTTTAGCAAAAGAAATGGGAATGACTGTAGAACATATCAAAGAAGTTTGCGATGAACTACATGAATTCAACCCAATGATGGGACACAGAGGATGCCGTTTAGCAGTTACTTATCCAGAAATTGCTAGAATGCAAACAAGAGCTTTAATTGAAGCTGCAATCGAAGTTCATGAAGAAGATGGATATGATATTACTCCAGAAATCATGATCCCATTAGTAGGAGAAAAGAAAGAATTAGATTTCGTAAAAGATATCGTAGTAGAAACTGCTGAAAAAGTTAAAGCTGAAAAGAAATCAGACATTGAATACCATATTGGTACAATGATTGAAATCCCAAGAGCAGCATTACTTGCTGACGAAATTGCTGAATCAGCTGAATTCTTCTCATTCGGAACAAATGACTTAACTCAAATGACATTTGGTTTCTCAAGAGATGATGCTGGTAAATTCTTAGGTTCTTACTATGAAAACAAAATTTATGAACAAGATCCATTTGCTAAGTTAGATCAACATGGTGTTGGTAAACTTGTTAAGATGGCTGTTGAATTAGGTAAGAAAACAAGACCTGATATCAAATTAGGAATTTGTGGTGAGCATGGTGGAGATCCTCAATCTGTTGAGTTCTGCCATAATGTAGGATTAACTTACGTATCATGCAGCCCATTCCGTGTTCCTATCGCAAGATTAGCCGCTGCACAAGCTGCAATCAAAGCAAAAAACAATAAGTAATTAAACTGATAAAGACTAGAGAAATCTAGCCTTTTTTGTTCGTAAAATAGTAATTTTACGAACACTCACAAACTTCAACAAGTGTCTAAAAATTGTATATAA
>CAMIXP010000049.1 GCA_946402785.1 uncultured Caryophanales bacterium
TGATTATCAAGATTATTTAATATATGGTACAAATAATGGATTTATAAAAATAAGAAAGAGGTCAAAGGCGATGAAAGTTATCAAAAGAGATGGCCATATGGTCGAATATATGCCATCTAAGATTGAGGATGCCATCGAAAAAGCAAATTTGGAAGTGGATGAAGAAGATAGGGCTTCTTCTACACAAATCAAAAACATCATTAAGTATATTGAACATTTAGGTAAGAAAAGAATATTAGTCGAAGATATTCAAGATATTATCGAAATGAAATTAATGAGTATTGGAAAATTTGCTTTGGCAAAACACTATATTACGTATCGCTATACTAGGGAATTAGTGAGACGTAGTAATACTACTGATCAATCAATTAGGGAGTTGATTGATGGAGGTAGTGAATATTGGAATACCGAGAATTCTCACAAGGATGCGAAAGTAGTAACCACACAAAGAGACTATTTAGCGGGTATCACGAGTACCGATATTACCAAAAGATTTTTATTACCAGAGGATATTGTAGAAGCTCACGAGGCTGGCATTATCCATTTTCATGATGCAGATTATTATGCACAAAATGCATTACATAACTGTGATCTTATTAACTTAGACGATATGTTGCAAAATGGAACGAATATGAATGGGGTTATGATCGAAAAGCCACATCGTTTTTTGACGGCTATGTCGATTGCAACTCAATTAATTACGGCTGTTACTTCTTCTCAATATGGAGGAGCAACGATTACTCTTACGCATTTAGCTCCTTTTGTTAAATTGAGTAGAGAGTATTATGAGAAACGTTATAAGAAACGTGGATTAACCAAAGAACAAATTAAACAATTTGTAGAAGAAGATTTAAGAAAAGAAATTACGGATGGAGTACAAACATTCCAATATCAAATCAATTCTTTAACCAATACGAATGGACAAGTTCCTTTCTTAAGTGTCAATATGTATTTGGGAGAGACGGATGAATATAAAGAAGAACTTGCGATGATTATTGAAGAATTCTTAAAACAAAGAATTGAAGGTATGAAGAACGAGAAGGGTGTTTGGATTACACCTGCTTTCCCTAAACTATTATATGTATTAGAAGAAGATAATATTAAACCAAAAAGTAAATATTACTACTTAACGGAATTAGCTGCGAAATGTACGGCTAAGAGAATGGTTCCTGATTATATTTCTGAAAAAGTTATGAAGGAATTAAAGAAGAATGAATTAGGAGAAGGAGATTGCTATCCATGTATGGGATGTAGAAGCTTCCTTACTCCAGATAGAACGATTTCTTTAGGAAATATTGCGAAAGCTAAAAACTATGTAGAAGGAAAAGGTAAATACTATGGTCGTTTTAACCAAGGTGTTGTTACTTTAAATTTAGTAGATGTTGCTCTTTCTAGTGATCAAGATATGGATGCTTTCTGGAAGATCTTAGATGAAAGATTAGAAATTTGTCATAGAGCTTTGCAATGTAGACATAAACGTCTATCTAGAGTTACGAGTGATGTTGCGCCTATCTTGTGGCAACATGGTGCTTTGGCAAGACTTGATAAGGGAGAATCTATTCATGAATTATTACATCATGGATATTCTACAATTTCTCTTGGTTATGCTGGACTTTATGAATGTGTTAAATATATGACAGGTCATTCTCATACAGACAATGGTGTTGGTAAAGAGTTTGGTTTAAAAGTCATGGAAAAATTAAATGATGCTTGTAAGGGATGGAAGGCTGCAGAAGATATTGATTATTCTGTTTATGGAACTCCTATTGAATCTACCACTTATAAGTTTGCGAAATGTTTAAAAGATCGTTTTGGTGTTATTAAAGGAATTACCGATCGTGATTATATTACGAATAGTTATCATGTTCCTGTATTCGAAGAGATTGATGCTTTTACAAAATTAAAATTAGAGAGTGAATTCCAAAGACTTAGTCCAGGAGGAGCTATTTCTTATATTGAAACAGCTGATTTAAATAATAATATTGAATCTGTCTTAGAAGTTATTAAGTTTATATATGACAATATTATGTATGCAGAACTTAATACAAAATCAGATTATTGCATGGAATGTGGATATGATGGAGAAATCCTAATAGATGATAATCTTGAATGGTATTGTCCAAATTGTGGTAATCGTGATCAGACAAAGATGAATGTTGCGAGACGTACTTGTGGATATATTGGAAATAATTTCTGGAATAAGGGTAGAACCCAAGAGATTAAAGAAAGAGTTATTCACTTAGATAATAAGGATGCTTCATGAGATACGCTAAGATTCGAAAAATGGATATTTCAAATGGACCAGGAGTAAGGGTGTCTATCTTTATGCAAGGATGTAGTTTTCATTGTAAGAATTGCTTTAATCCAGAGACATGGGATTTTAATGGTGGACTTGCATTCGATGATTCTGTCATTGATCAAGTTCTGAATCTATGTAAAGAAGATTATATTGCAGGGTTATCTATTTTAGGAGGAGAGCCAATGCATCCAAATAATATAGAGGCAACTACTCAGTTGGTGAAATCATTTAAAAAGAAATATCCAAAGAAGAATATATGGATTTGGTCTGGATTCTTATTTGACCAATTGAAAGATAAAGAAGTATTAAAAAATATAGATGTATTAGTGGATGGACAATTTGTGGATGAAAAAAAAGATCCTACTTTAAAATGGAGAGGATCTAGTAATCAAAGAGTCATTGATGTCCCAAAAAGTTTAAAAAAAGGAAAAGTTGTTCTTTTCTGTGAATAGGAGGTTTGTATGAAAAAGATTAGAGGATTTGAAATCGCAAAAGGCTGGGAAGATAAAGACATTCATATGCCAGAGAGAAAAACAGCTCATTCTGCTGGATATGATATTGAGTGTGCAGAAGATACGGTAGTACCTAAGTTTGTACCTGGTTCTAAACCAACACTTGTTCCTACGGGATTAAAAGCTTATATGGGAGATGAAGAAGTTTTATACTTATACAATAGAAGTTCTAATCCTAAGAAGAAAAATTTAATTTTAGCAAATAGTGTAGGAGTCGTTGATTCTGACTATTATGAAAATCCTGATAATGATGGTCATATCATGTTTGTTTTCTATAATATAGGAGAAGAAGATGTTACTATCAAAAAAGGAGAGGCTATTGGGCAAGGCGTATTTTCTCCATTCTTAGTTGTTGATCATGATTCGGCAACTGGTAAAAGAATGGGCGGATATGGCTCTACAGACAAGAAATAATTGAAATTTTTAGCAAAATATGATATAATAAACCCCATCGAAAAAAAGAGGGGGTTTTTATTATGAAAGAAAGGGCAAAAGCCGGAATTTTGACGGGTATTATTGCGGGATCTACGATTTTATTTGCTGGATGTAATTCTCGTAAGAATCAAGAAAAAGAACCTGAGTTAGAGGAAAAGGAAACGATTTCAGAAGTTGTTCCTACAGAAGAAGTCAATTCATATTCTTTATATACAAATGATGAAAATATGGATTATTTAGGAGAAGTTGTTGTTAGTCCTGATATTTTTGATATCTTAGATGAAAACAATATTTCTTTATCGGATTATCCTAATATTTCATCTGATATGCTTCAATCTTATCAATTTGAAGATGTTGTGAATCAAAAAGGTTTAACCAATGATGCTGTTAATATGCGTACAGGTCCTGGAACGGAATATGATATTATTACTACACTTTCTAATAATAGTACGGTTCAATTAATTGCGAAATGTGAAAATGGTTGGTATATGATTCAATGTGGATCTAAACTTGGATTTGTAAGAGGGGACTTTATTCACGAAATTAATGATCAAAGTATCATTCAACAAATGTATGATCTTCCTGAATTAATCCCAATGGTTCAAGCTACGGAAGCTGTTAATATAAGACCTGAACCTAATACGAGTAAACCAGAGTATTCTGTTCTTCAAAAAGATCACTCATTAGAGATGGTACGCCGATTAGATAATGGTTGGTATGAAGTAGTATATGATGGAAAAACTGCTTATGTTTGTGGAGATTATGTACGTGAAGCATATGCTGTTGCTGGCCCATTTGATAAAGTTGCTTTTATTAATCAAAATACTTATATGAGTGATGAACCATTTGGTGAATCTACTACTTTTATTCCACAATTTGAGAGTGTTCAAATTTATCGTGAGATTGAAGGATACTATTATGTGGAATGTAATGGTTATGTTGGATTTGTTCCTAAGAGTGCTTGTACAGATTTGACTGGTACATTCGTTGTAGTAGATACTAGTGCTCAAACACTTACTTTATATAGAGACAATCAAATATTATTAGTTACGGATGTTGTTACAGGAAAAGATACTTCTCAAACTGATATTGGTCTACATGATATTGATGCTAAAGCAACGAATGCATGGTTAACAGGAGCAGACTATTCTGTTCAAGTTGATTATTGGATGCCATTCAATGGTGGAGAAGGATTACACGATGCGAAGTGGAGAGACCAATTTGGTGGAAGCATTTATCATGAATATGGTAGTCATGGATGTGTTAATATGCCTCCAAAAGATACACCTTTCATCTATGAAAACCTAGAAGTAGGTAATAAAGTACTTGTAAAAGAATAGAGAAATCTATTCTTTTTCTGTTTACATTGCATTTTGTAAATTTACTGTAATTCTTAATCTTTATTATGTCAATTAACATGTACGGCTGTATAATATAGTAAAGGTAGTGATGTTTATGGATTTAGACATTTTTTATTACATCATATTAGGAATCACTGTCGTTTCTTATTTGTTAGGATTATTTTTGTCTTACTTTGAAAAGAAAGGACGCATTTCTGTATTATCCAGTATGGGTAATGTAGGGTTTGTTAATATCTATGGCGTTAATATGGATCCTCCTGCCTTAGAGAAACAAGATGTACCGGTTATGATTGAATCTCATCCTGTTGCAGAAGTTCATCCTGTTGTTGAAACTCATCCTATTGTCGAGCCTGTTAAAAAACAACCTATTAGTTATATGGATCCTGAAATTATTTAAAAAATAAAAAGATAGAGAAATCTATCTTTTTTAATTGATTCTTGAAATGTTGATAATTTGTTCCTCATCATCGTCTTTTGCGATGATGTTTTTATGTTCTTGGTGACATTTTTCACATTGATATAGAATCTTGTATGTATCTTTATATTTTTCTATTCCAATAGGTTTTAATAACCCTTTGCAAGAATTCTCTCGATCTCCTGGATTGATATCGACATGTTTGGAATATAAACAATAGGGGCAGTGGTCTCTGGAAGTATATCCTAAAGGCTTTACTTCTTTTCCACAATTTTCACAAATAAACCCTTCATCTAATTCGTTGAATCTCTTCATAATATCACCAATTCCATTATATATTTTGTATAGAAGAAATGCAAAAGAAAATGATTTATGATATAATGAGAAAGAGTCGGAGTGAAGTCGCATGGAAATAGATTTTAAAATTAATGATTTTGAAGGTCCATTGGATTTATTACTACATTTGATAAAAGAATCTAAGATGGATATCATGAATATTGAAATCGAAGAGATTACCAAACAATATATGGCTTTTTTGGATCAAACCGAAAAGATGAATTTGGAAATTTCTTCTGAATACTTGGTTTTAGCTTCTGAATTAATTGAAATTAAATCTAGAATGCTTCTTCCAAGAAATCAAATGGAAGAGGACTCTGAAGAAGAAGATCCTCGTGAGGATTTAATTCAACGATTATTAGAATATCAAGCTTATAAAGATATTACAAAAGTATTACAAGAAAAAGAATTACTTCGTAGAGATATTTATACAAAGACCCCAGAAAATATTCATCAATATGTAGAAGAAGATCATACGATTCATGCGGATGTAACGCTTGACGATTTAGTGAAAGCATTACAAAATTATTATCAAAGAAAAGAAGATAACAAGCCATTAAATACAAAAGTAACTGTGAATGAGATTAGTGTTTCTTCTAGAAGACATGATATTAAGAAATTATTGAAAAGCAAGAAAAGAGTTTCTTTCTTTGAACTTTTTCCTGTTGTTTCTAAAGAATACATTGTTGCGACATTCTTGGCTATTTTAGAAATGGCAAAGAATCGCGAAATTAAAATTACGCAAGAAAGCAACTTTGAAGATATTATATGTGAGGCGGTGTAGTATGCAGAAGGCTGTATTAGAAGGACTTCTATTTGTTGTAGGGGAAGATGGATTAACACTTGATCAAATAGAAGATGTTTTAGAAGTGGATGAAGAGACCTCTAGAAATTTAATTATGGAATTAAAGAAAGATTACGAAGATGAATCTAGAGGACTAAGAATTGATTTTTTAGGGAATCGTTTTAAACTTACTACGAAATTTGAACATAAAGCTTATTATCAAAAATTATTAGAAAATCCAGAAACGAATTTTTTAAGTCAAGCTGCCTTGGAGACACTTGCGATTGTTGCCTACAATGAACCAATTACAAGAGTACAAGTGGATAATATTCGTGGAGTTAGTTCTACTTCTATTATGAGAAAGTTAGTAGCCAAGGGATTTATTAAAGAAGTAGGTAGAAGTGATATTCCTGGTAGACCAATTCTATATGAAACAACCCATGAGTTTTTGGATTATTTTGGACTTTCCTCTATTGAAGATTTACCGAATATTGATGACATTATGCAACATGTGGAAGAGGAAGAAAAGGATACGAATCCTGACTTATATACTTCCAAATATACAGAAGAAGAATAAAAACTGCTTGACAGTTTTTTTTGTTTCTTTATTATTAAATTGAACATTATATTGACTTTCTCATTTCTTTTTTCTTATAATAAAATTGAATATATAGAATAGAGGGTGCATTATATATGGCTTTTACTTTAGAAAAAAGTTATGAAGATTTTGGAACAAGTACTACTATTGCTGGAGAAATGGCATCTTTATCAGCTGAATTAGATGCTGTAAAGAGTGATTTTGGACGAGCACTAGATACTTTTGATACGGCTTGTTCTGCGCTTGATTTTGCTGATTGGGGTGATGAAGTACAAGGAAGACTTCAAGCCTACCTTACAGAGGTTATGATAAAAACGGCTCAAACTGTTAAAACGAGTACGGATGCAAATGTTACTGCTATGAAAGCAACAGTTGATTCATTAGAATCACAGTTAAATACATTGGCAGCAAAACAAGAAGCATATGTTACGTTAAAAAAATCAGAACCTCCTAAAACAATTACAAAATATTATGATGATAAAGGTTATGAGACTAGTTATTTAAAGGAAGGTGGATCATCTTATTCTACTGATAATCCTGCATGGGATGAGTGGGATAAGCAAATGTATGCCGCTACCGTCGTTATGGATGGAATGTTTGGCGATATCAATGGTGACTTTGCATCACTAGCAAGTACTACATTTGATGCAGCTAACCCTTCTGGAGCTCCTGCTGGTGGATCTAGTGGAGATGATTCTAAAGAAGGTGAAACTCCAACAGATTCACCTGTATTCGATGAAAATGGTGGAGAAGATGGACGTCACTTCTCATCAAAAGATGATGCTATCGCTGCTTATATGGCTGCTAACCCTGGTGTTTCTAGAGAACAAGCTGAATCTATTATTAATAGACGTCTTAAGAATGCAACCTTATTCATCCCACCAGATAAAGTGGATGAAGTCTATGTTGCTGGTGAACAGTTAACTGAAGAAGCTGCTATGGCTTCTGGACTTGCTGAGCCAACGGAAGAGACGGTTGAAACAACTGATCCTGAACATCTTGGTGATACAGATGATGATGGAACTGAGAACTATAGACAAGGACAACATACGGATCAAGAATTCGAAACAGCTGATGGCCAAACTGCTACAAGATCTGAAGACTTGGCTATTTCAGGTGAAATTGAAAAAGATGGAAATGGTGAAGAAACACTTATTCCTGAAACTGCTACAGGAGAAGCTCATTATGAAACTTCTGATGGAGAAACTTATACAGGTGATATTACTGTAACATATTCTAATGAAGGTGAATCATTCAAGAAACATGAAGATATTACTGCTGATAAAACGGGTGAGCAAGTTGCTGCTGTTGATCAAAATCAGGTAAGAGATTATCACAGCAATAATTTTGGAACTGACAATAATATAACAGACGTGACCGTTGAACAGGGTGGAATGGTTACAGGAAAAAGAGAACAAGTAGAAGATTATGGCCGCCCTGGTATGAGATATGTTGTATCCGATGAATGGAGTTATGTAATTCCTGAGGAAGGAAAGCCAGTTACTGAAGGAAGAATTGTACTTGATGCTGCTAATAACCCTTGTACTTATAGTTATGAACGTGATGATAAAGGTCAATTGATTGAAACTTATACCTATCCAACTAGAAAGGGAGAACAATCTCAAACGAGAGTTGTTGATGAACATGTTTATCTTTTAAGAGTAACAGATCCTAAAGGCAACGTTACAGAAACGCCAATTATTCTTGATAGTCAATTAGGAAATGCAGAATTTGAAAGACAATATCAAAATGCAATGATAGATGTTGGTTGGGAAGCAAGAGCTATGAACCACGGTATGTATGAAGTTAGAAATGGTACAAACGGTAGTGACCCTGTCATTGTTAAAAATATTAATGATGAGAATAACGAATATGTTTATCAGTTTGAATTTATATGGCCAGAAGATTATTGGTAGAATGATAAGAAGTATGTTTTGTTTGCATACTTCTTTTTTTGTGTTATAATTTATTTGTGCTGCTTCCATGGCGGAATTGGTAGACGCGGCAGACTCAAAATCTGCTTCTAGCAAT
>CAMIXP010000050.1 GCA_946402785.1 uncultured Caryophanales bacterium
ATCTATATTCTGCTCTTGATGTAAGTAATCTATATGGATCTCTAACACCTTTAGTTACTAAGTCATCTATTAAAACACCAATATATGCTTCATCTCTTTTTAATACTAATGGTTCTTTTCCTTCTAGTTTTAAAGATGCATTAATTCCTGCCATTAATCCTTGGCAAGCTGCTTCTTCATATCCACTTGTTCCATTGATTTGACCTGCTGTGAATAAATTTTCTAGTATTTTTGTTTCTAGGGATGCTTTTAATTGCGTTGGATAGATCGCATCATATTCAATCGCATACCCATATTTTAGAATTTTTGCATGTTCAAAACCTGGAAGTGAATGTACCATTTGTTCTTGAACGTCTGGTGGCATACTTGTGGAAAAGCCTTGTAAGTACATATCATCATAATATCTACTTTCTGGTTCTATAAATAATTGATGACGCTCTTTATCACTAAATCTTACTACTTTATCTTCAATGGATGGACAATATCTAGGACCAATTCCTTCAATATCATCTAATGCTCCATACATAGAAGATTTATTAAGATTTTCTCTTATAATTCTATGAGTTTCTTCTGTTGTATATGTTAGGTGACATGGAATTTGATCTTCTATTTTATATTGTGGCTCTAAGTCAAAACTAAAAGTTAAGTATTTATCATCTCCTGGTTCTACTCTTGTCTTTGAAAAATCAATTGTTTTTCTATCGATTCTTTGAGGAGTACCTGTTTTTAAACGTTTGATGGTAAACCCATATTCTTTTAATTTATCACTTAGATGATTGGATGGCTTTTCTCCATGTGGCCCTTGTCTTGTTCTTGTATTTCCTACTAAGATATCTGCTTTTAGATAAGTTCCTGTTGTTAGAATCACTATTTTTGATTCTACTTTTTCTCCATCTTCTAAAATGACACCATGTACTTGATTGTTCTTTACGATTAAATCTTCTACCATGGCTTCTTTGATTTCTAAGTTATCTAATGATCTTAGTGTTTTTAGCATTTCTTCTGGATAAGCTACTTTATCTCCTTGTGCTCTTAGCGATTGTACAGCTGGTCCTTTAGCGCTATTTAACATTTTTATTTGAAGGTGTGTTTTGTCTGCTACTTTTCCCATGATTCCACCTAAGGCATCAATTTCTCTTACAACGATTCCTTTGGCACTTCCTCCTATATGAGGATTACATGGCATATCAGCAATGTTTTTTATATTACTTGTAATTAATAGAGTTTTGTGGCCTTTTGTTGCAGATGCATAAGCTGCTTCACATCCAGCATGTCCTCCACCTACTACAATAATATCTACCATCTTCTTCACCTTCTTTCTTTAGATTTCTTTTTCGTAATAACTATATACTCCAGGATAATCATCATATGTGTATTCTCCTTTGTATATAAATCCCTCTCTTTGTAAGAAATTATTCATTTTAAAGTTTGATACTTCTGTTGAACTCTTTAATACGTTGATTTGATGGTTTTTTGCATGTACTTCTGCATAACGTATTAATTTGGTTGCTATATTTTGTTTTCTATATTCTACTGGAACAGCTAAGCGATGAATAATGATAGATTCTTGTTCATGATTATCAATTAAACCATCATATTCTCTATCAATATCTCTTGCTAGACTTACAATTCCTTTAATTTGATCATCTTCTACATATTTGATCATTTTTTGTTTTTCTATATCTTCTAATAATTTTGTAATTGAAGGATAATCATCATCGGTTGATCCCCATTGTGGATTTCCTTCTTTTTTCATTTCTTCTTTTATACATTTCATGATCATTTCTACTTGAGTTAGATCATCTTTTGTTGCTAATGCTATCATTTTTCCCTACTTTCCTAGACAAAATCTAGAAAACATTTCATCTAAAAGTTCTTCTTCGTAGGTAGAACCATTGATAGTTCCTAATTCCTCCCATATATTCTTGATATCTAGTTCAATCATATCAATAGGCATATTGTTGATTAAAGATTGTTCAATATCTTCTACTCGTTTTAAACATCTCTTTAATATACTAATGCTTCTGGAATTACTTAGATATGTTGGATCTTTTGTTTCTATTTCACTCAAATTAAACATTTCTGTGATTTTATTTTTTAATTCATCAATTCCTTTATCTTCTGTAATACTTAGTTCTATTATTCTATTAGGATCTACTTTTAATTCTTTTCGATTTAATTTGTTTTCTAAGTCTATTTTATTAATTAATACTAAATATTTTTTTTCTTTAATTCTTTCTAATAATTCTTTTATATCGTCTGTTAATTCTTCGTTGTTGTTTAACATGAATAAAACTAGGTCTGCGTCTTCTAATGTTTTTAGACTTTTTTCCACACCTATTGCTTCTATCATGTCTTCTGTTTTTCTGATTCCTGCGGTATCTATCATATTTAATAAGATACCATTAATGGAGACTTGTCCTTCTACAATATCACGTGTTGTACCAGCAATATTGGTTACAATTGCTTTATCTTCTTGTAATAAGGCATTTAATAAGGAACTTTTTCCTACATTGGGTCTACCAATAATAGAGGTTTTAATTCCTTCTTTAATAATTCTTCCATTTTCAGATTCTTTTAAGATTCTTTGAATCTTTTCTTTTAATTTTGTAATTTTTGGTACTAGTACATCGTTGGTAATCATTTCTACATCATCATATTCTGGATAATCAATATTGACGTTGATGTTGGAAATTATTTGTACCATATCATCTCTTAATTCATTGATTAGACTTGAAGTTTTACCATCAATTTGATTGGCAGCCATCTTACGTTGTGTTTCTGTTTTTGCATCAATCATATCCATAACAGCTTCTGCTTCTAATAAATCAATTCTTCCATTTAAGAAAGCTCTTTTGGTAAATTCTCCTGGTTCAGCTAATCTACAACCATTTTCTAATAATAGTTCTAGTACACGATTCGTCGGGGCAATACCACCATGTGTATTGATTTCTACTACATCTTCTGTTGTGAATGTGCGCGGTGCTTTCATAACCGAGACTAATACTTCATCAATCACATTATCATGATCTACGATATGTCCATAGTTAATCGTATGGGATGGTACTTTTGATAAATCTTTCCCTTTGAATACTTTGTTTACTATTTCGATTGCTTCTTCTCCACTGACACGAACAATGGAAATAGCTCCAACACCTTGAGATGTTGAAATAGCACATATTGTATCATTCATGGTATCCCTCCTTTTTCTCCGGATTATTATAGCATATTTTATATAAATATAAAATATTTTTTTACACAAATCCCCATGATATTATAATTTTATCATTAAAATCTAATTTTTAGGGGTTTCAAGAGACGAGTAGGGTGTAAAGAATGTAAAAAAAAAGAAGATTATTCTTCTTCTTTTGGTTTTACTACTACGTAGCGGTTTGGTTCTTCTCCTTCACTTTCTGTATAAACACCTTTGTAGTTTGTTAGGGCATTGTGGATAATTCTTCTTTCATAAGAATTCATAGAATCCAATTTAGCTTCTACCTTAGATGTTTTAACTTCTCTTGCAATACGTTTTGCTAATCTTTCTAATGATTTTTCACGTTTTTCTTTGTATTCATTAACATCTAAAGTGAATTTATAAGTTCTTCCTAATTCTGTATTTAGATGTTGACTTACAATCATTGATAAAGCTTTAAGGTTCTTACCATTTTTACCAATTAATAGGGCATCATTATCTGAGAAGATTACATATTTTGGTACTTCTTCTTTATTTTTTACTTCAATATTAACATTGAATCCCATATCTTTTAGGATTTGCATTAAGTAGTCTTTAATGTGTTTAACAACTTCTCTTTTTTCAACTACTTCAATTTCTACCTTTTTACTCTTAAATAAACCACCTTTTGATTCCCCTAATTCTTTAATGAATAAGTTTTCTTCTACTTCTTGTAAATCTTCTTTTGCATTTTGAATTGCTTCTTCTTTTGTTTTTCCTGAATAATTATGCTTTTCCATTTACTTCTTTACTCCTTTTCACTAATATATTTTGAACTATGGTGAACAAATTAGATGTTACCCAGTAGATTCCTAAACCTGATGGCATGAATAGGGCAGTTATAATAATCATTCCTGACATCATAACTGGCATCATTTTCATTGTTGGATCTTCCATGTTAGCTGTTGCATTCATCTTAAATGAATAGAATGTTGTACCAGCAATTATTAACATTAATAATATATAGGCAAATGCAGTAGCTGTTGTAATACCAACAGATGGAGTTGTACCTAACTGTAATCCAAAGAACTTATCTTCAAAGATAACTGGTGTTCTTTGAACTGCTTCAAAGAAAGCAATAAAGATAGGTAATTGAATGAAAGCAAATAAACATCCTGATAATGGACTTATTTTATATTTTTGATAAACAGCCATTATTTCTTGATTTTGTTTCATCATTGATTCTTGATCTTGCTTACCTTCATATTTCTTTTGAATTCTATTTAATTCTGGTTGTGCTTTCTTCATAATTTCAGATTGCATAGCTGTTTTTCTGGTAAGTGGAAATGCTATTAATCGAATTAATAAACTGATAATAATTACGGATAAACCATAGTTTTTAACAGCTCTTCCTAATTGAATAAGAATATAAGCTAATGGTTTAACAAATATACCAGTCCACAAACCTTCATATTTACCAGATGTTACTTTGAAATCTTTACATTCAGGTAATTTTTTTAGATTTACTTTATATTTTTCATATAATTCAATTGTATGCTTTTTTGTTGGCTTACATATAATGTTTTTTGTTAATGTTTGACCTGTTACATCATTTCTTACTGCTTTTTTATTTTCATCTGTAAGTACTTTTGTACATCCTGTTGTGAATAACAATAATACTAAGATTAAAAGGATTTTCCATTTATTCTTTTTCATACAGTTTCCTCACTTTAGAACTAGATTAGTTCTAACAATTCTTTTTCTTGTTCTTGGTAGGATTTCTCTAAGGCGCCTCTTCTTAATATTATAATATAATCTTTCCCATTAATATAGTTTTTTTTGTTATTATCAATGATACTTCTTATAATTCTCTTACTTTTATTACGAAATACTGCATTTCCTAATTTTTTACTAACTGAAATACCATATCTATTATAAGGTAGATCATTATTTAATGAGTACACAACAAAACTTCTGTTCTTTGCACAAGAACCTTTGTCCATTGCTTTTTCAAAATCTTGGGAATGTTTCACTACATATAATTTTCTCATAGGTATCCCACCTTTTTGTTTAAAAAACCACTGTTTGGGCAGCGGTAATTTATTTACTTAGACTTTTACGTCCTTTGCGACGACGTGTATTTAATACATTTGATTCTTTACGTGCAAAAAATCCTAGTTTTTTTGATTTTTTACGATTATTTGGTTGATATGTTCTTTTCATTGCTTCCACCTCCCGACATAAATCTACATTATTATAATAATAGAATCCCTTATTTGTCAATAAAATCTTTTTGTGAAGATTACTTTTTCCACATATCCACAGGGGTGTTTAAAACTGTTATTCACTCTGTGATAAAAAATTTGTGGAAAATGTGGAAAACTGTACTTTTTATTTATTTTATCTATATTTTTAATGTGGATAAATTTGTGGATAACTTGTGGATAAAAGATTTTAACGAAAAATAGTTTCTTTTTTCCGCAAATTAATATAGAATAATACTTGATTAATAAATCTTGTGGGGAGATGGTAGTTTGAATGTAGATATCGTTTGGTCAAATTTGCTAAGTAAACTAAAAGAAAAACTAACATCTCTGTCTTATAATACTTGGTTTTCGGAAACAGAACTTTATAAACTAAATGATGGAAAAGCTATTATCATTGTACCAATGCCTATCCATAAAAAACACTTATTAGATAATTATTCTGAACTTATATCATCCTTATTATATGAGCAAACTAATGCAAATTATGAATTATCTTTCTTATTAAAAGAAGAAATAGAGGAAGAAGAAGAGAAGATAGTAGATCAAAATAAGGTTGTTGATAAAAAAGAAGAGGCTACTGATTACAATTATAAAGCTAATTCAAATTTGAATCCCAACCTTACATTCGATAACTTTATCGTTGGAAATTCAAATAAATTTGCACATGCTGCTGCTTTATCAGTAGCAGAAAATCCGGGTAGAATCTATAATCCATTATTCTTATATGGTAATAGTGGGGTAGGAAAAACCCATTTAATGCACGCAATTGGTAATTATATCCATGATAATTCTGATAAACGTGTACTATATGTAACAAGTGAACAATTTGTTGCAGAATTTGTTAAAACAAGTCGTAAAGACGAAGAGGGTTCCAATTTTAATTATGTAGAATTTTTTAAAAATAAATATAGAAATATCGATGTATTAATTATTGATGATATTCAATATTTAGGTGGAGCTGAAAAATCTCAAGAAGAATTTTTCCACACTTTTAATAATTTATTTAATGATAGTAAGCAAATTATCGTATCTTCTGACCGAAGTCCTGATGATTTAAAACAATTAGAAGATCGTCTTAAAACTCGATTTAGTTGGGGATTAAGTGTTAATATTTCACCACCTGATTATAATTTAAGACGTGATATTGTTAAGAAAAAGATTATTGCAGGTGATTTTGAAAAAGATATTCCTGATGATGTAATTGAATATATTGCTTCTAATATAGGTCCTGATGTAAGACATTTAGAGGGTGCTATTACTCGTTTAATTGCTTATTCTGCTATTATGGGTGGAGAAAAAATTACATTAGACTTAGCAATTGAGGCTTTAAAAGATTATGTTAATAAAGGAATAGGGGAAAAGAATGATGTTCATCGTATTCAAAGAATTGTATCTGATTACTTTCAAATATCTGTGGAAGATATAAGAAGTAAGAAGAGAAGTGCTAATATTTCTTTTCCAAGACAAATTGCTATGTATTTATGCAGAGAAATGACGAGTGAATCCTTTCCAAAGATTGGAATAGAATTCGGAGGAAAAGATCATTCTACCGTTATGCACTCTGTTGAAAAAATAGAAAAGGAGATAAAGGATAACAAAGATATCGCTAATATCATTGAAAAATTAAAAAAGGATATAGGTGTTGTGCAATAATTTATAATTATCAACAATTTATCAACAAGTATTTTTGATAAAAAATGTTGGAATTTAAAGGAAAAATTAGTTATTAACTTTTTCCACAGCAATAATACAAATATGTTAAAAGAAAGAAGGAAAATAAATGAAATTTACAATTAAGAGAGAAATATTATTAGATGCTTTAAATAAAGTATCAAAAGCTATTTCAACTAAGAATTTAATCCCAGTACTTGGAGGAATTAAATTTGAATTGAAAAAGAAAAAATTAACTTTAACAGCAAGTGATAATGATATTACGATTCAAACCGTTATTGAAAGTAATTCTGATGAAGAATTTAAAATTGATAATGAAGGTAGTATTATCATATCTGGTAAATATATATTAGATATCGTAAGAAAATTACCTGATGAATTTATTAATATTGAGGTAGTTGATGATTTAAAGATTCTTATTTATACAGATAATAGTGAATTCAATTTAAATGGTATTAGTGAAAGTGAATATCCTAATATTGGATTAGAAGAAAGTAAGAAAAAGATTATTATCAAAGCTGGTACTTTAAAAGCAATTGTTAATCAAACTGCATTTGCTACTTCTAATGAAGAAAGCAAACCTGTTCTTACTGGTATTAACTTTAATATAGTAGGGGATGTATTAGAATGTAATGCTACAGATTCTTATCGTTTGGCTAGAAAAGTAGTTAAATTAGAGAAATCTAGTGAAGAAAACTATAATATTGTTATTCCAAGTCATAATTTAATTGAATTTACGAAAATTCTTGGTGATGATGAGGATGAAATTGAAATGCATATCTTTAATAATAAGATCTTATTTAAGAATGGTTATTTAAAATTTGAATCTCGTTTAATTAATGGAGCTTATCCAAATACTTCTAATTTATTACCAGAAGATTCTATGTTAGTTGTAAGTACTAATTTATTTGATTTTTATAATGTTATTGATCGTGTTAGTATTTTAACTAGTGATAAAGAAAAGAATATTGTTACTTTAGAAACACAAGGAGATACTTTAATATTAAAGAGTAGTTCTGTTGAAATTGGTAGAGTAGAAGAGAAAATGACTATTAAAAAGAATAATGATGAAGATATTAAAATTTCATTTAGTGCAAGATATATGATGGATGCTTTAAAAAGTTTTTCCACAGAAACTGTGGATTTGCACTTTGTAGGTGAAATTAAACCAATTTTAATTAAATCTCAAGAAGATGATACTTTAACACAATTAGTATTACCAATTAGAACCTATTAAAAAGAGTGTAAAAACTCTTTTTTTTTCGAATAATTATAATGAATCGACAAAATTCGACATTTTTCGACATTTTTTTATGATAGCTTATTAAGCAAAACCACATATTGGTTTTTAGAGGGGGATTATTATGATAAATAAGTATGAATTTAGTAAAGGAACGTTGGCAATTGTACCAAATGATGAGCATTCTAGTCTTGTATTAGAAGATAAAGATCGTTATATTGTTCAAAATAAGCCATTTCAAATTATGGAAGATAGTTGTTCTTATTTTGGTAGTTCATTTGAAGGAAGAAAGGAAGGTGCTAAATCGATTTTAGGTGCTGAATATAAGGTTCCTATTGTTGTAGAAGATTATAGTA
>CAMIXP010000051.1 GCA_946402785.1 uncultured Caryophanales bacterium
CCGTTATCTGTTCTTTCCTTTCCTTCTATTTCTTCATTGTCTGCGAACCATTTTTGTAAATTAACGAAAGCAGAATTTTTTCCGCCAATTACAAAAGCAAGCACGCTTAAAACAGCTAATAAGACAAAACCTAATGTCTTATAGCTCCAGGTTTTCTTTTTATTTCCCCCTGAATTTTTCATTAACCTCATCCTCCTAAATATAAACTCTCCTCGGTTTTGGCTTACTATAATAATCATTCAATTTTGAAAAGTCAAGTAAATAAAAGGATTTTTAAGGTGTTTTTTCTCATTTTTTTATTTTTCTCTAGGGAAAATATTCTTTTTAGGAGTTTGAATATGATAAAAATAATATTTTTATGCATAAAAAAAGCGACGGTTTTGTCGCCTTTTTTAATCTACTTCTGGACCAATTATTTTGTTTGGTTTTTTTGCTACTAATTGTCTTTGATATACTTTTTGAACTTGTTTTGGTTCTTCTTTTGCGAAGATTGGAGCTTCTTCTGTCATACATTCTTGGATGAATTTATCTAGTCCAATCTTTCTGATATATGGATTCTTAATTTGATAATTTTCTAAGAAATCAATACCGATTGTTTCTAGACTGATTCTTCCATCTGGAAGATATCTTTCAACTACAAATAATGGTTGTCTTCCATATCCTAAGTTGTGTTCATAACCACTGGCTCCTACTCCAGAACCTGTAATAGAAATTAATGTATTATCAATAACGGATGTTTGGAATAAATGCCAATGAGCTGCATTGATTTTATCAATTCTTGGTAGGTTTGGTGACATTTTTTGTAGCCACTTAGAAATACCAACCGTTGGAGAAGCACTACCTCCTCCTCTACCAAAACTATGAGAATAAATATTGTTATAACCATTGATGGTTCTAAATCCACTCGCAGAATATACGAAGTCTCCGTGACCATTTACGATAAATTCTGGCATCGTGATATCAATATCACTTCCACTATAAGCTTTTAAGTTTTCTAATTCTTGTCTTAGTAATTCTGATTCATTATATCCTTTATAATTCCAGTCACTATTTTTCTCATGATTTCCTTCTTCAATATCCGCAAATTCTAGGTTAACGATTTTGGATAATTTTTCTCGGATATCTTTTTCATATGGTTTTAAATCTCTTGGTAATTTTAAGTCGACTGTTTTATAGTCAACTCCTCTTTTGATACGAGAAGCATTTTTAAATACTCCTTGATTTTCTTCCACTAAACCAATACTTACAAGATGATCCATAATTCTCTTAGATGTGTTTGGATCAATCAATCCATTATTCGTTTCTCCTTCAAATCCACCTTGAATGACTCCAAATCCATCTCTCATGTATGGTCTTAATAGTTTTGTGAAACTAATCATTTGTTGAGTCATAGAAGTTGCGCCTGTATGTCTTGATTCTACTGGATATAGTCCATAGTTATATCCTTGTTGTGCATCTCCATTGATAATTAATCCTGATGGATTACAATGATAGAATAAATAATCTAAGAATTTAACATCTAAGTCTGGACGTTCTGTATTAGAACCAATATGCCAGTCATTGATGATACCAACTGTTTTTTGATCAAATCCTTTTCCTGTCTTTTGGACATAGTCCATAACTTCTTTTACTCTTTTATAATATGGAACAATCATCATTCGATCTCTAATATCACCGGAAATCATCCATCCCCCTGGATAGTTTGGTTTCGCAGATACTTGTGTTACACGTTTATAAGTTGGATCTCCTAAAACGTTTTCTTTGATACCTGCTAGTAACTCAGGATTTTCCATATAGTAACTATCATTGATCATAGGAGGTACGTTCATGGTGAACTCGTCTCCTTCAAAAGAGATAGACATAAATGGTTTCTTACTATCTACAAATAATTGTGGTGTCTTTACTAATTTTGCTTTATCTACTACATCCGATTGGTAAAGTCTTAAGTTTTTCATAACGTTGGAACTACCTTTTCCTTTACCATTGGATGCGATTAAGTTGACAGCAATTGCTGGATCCTCTTTGCTATATTTATCAATGGTTGAGTGAACTACTCTCAACATATCGGTATCTTGTAGAAATTCTGGTTTAATCACACCAGCCATATCTCCTAAAGGTAATCCTTCTTTATAACGTTTCAAAGCATGACATACTTTTGATACATTCGTATGGGTTTCTTCATCCGTATATAAATTACAAATATCTTCTCCACTACGAATCATATATGGGATTAAATCTTGAATAATAATGGGTCTTACCCAATCAAATTTACTTCTTAGATCTTCTCTTTTTAAGAAGTTATTTCCTTTAACTCCTTGTTCTCTTACATAGATTCTAAATAAGTCTTGATAAAGATTATGTTCTTCATCTCCCATTTGGTATACAACTTTAATTCCTGCTTTATTTAGTTTTTTAATTACTTTTTGAGCAGCATGTAATCTAGATCCTAATGTTTCATATGTTGGATCTGTTAATAATCTACGGGATGTTTGATTATGATAATACGTTGAATAAATAAGTCCTTGAATGTATACGGTATCTGCTTTATTGGCAATTGCCATATCAATCATATTATTGGTATCTACTTCACTATGATAAATATTTCCGAAGTTAGATCCTCCCATAAACATAAGTCGAGGGAATCCATCTCTCTCTTCAATTGGAGAAAGATTTTTTAATACTCTTCTTTTTTCTCTTTCTTTTTTTATGAAACTAGCTCCGATACTATCTAATGTTTTTTCATCTAATGTTGCCGTACTGTTTGTTACAAAATAGTCATTTTGTCTATTTTGATTTCTATATAACATGATATAGTCTTGTACATGTTTCTTTAATAACGGATAGGCTTCTCTTAATTGATTCATATGTGGAATAAATGCTAAATCAATATCGAAAGCATCTTCTTTTTTAGAGTCACTTATTAATCCATCTCTTCTTAAGATCTCTTCTAATTTTTGAACTCCTGCTTTGGTACTGATATCAACACCCGGTACAAATTTAACATAGCTTCCTCTACCTGCAAATAGATTTTGATATCCTTCAAAAATATCATCATTTGCTAAGATGTGTTTATCTCCATTCTTACGAATATCGGCACATAAATATTTTACAAGGTCTTTATAATTATCTCCTCTTGCTAAATAATCCGTCATATGACCTGCTAGTTTCTTAAATACTTCAAATTCTTTTTTAGGAAGTTTATTTCTTGTATATTTTAATAAATGCTCATAATGATTTTGTGGATCATATTTTCTATTACTTGCATATTTTTCAATTTTAGACAAACTAAATTCTGTTGATAATAATTGTTCTATCAACACATGATTTACGAATGTTGCTTTTATTTTTTTATCAATGTTTTCTTTATCTGCTTCATATCGTTCTTTTAAGATTTCTTTTCTTTCTTTTTTCGTTGTATATTGAATTTCTTCTGGTTCAAATACAATTGCTTCGATAAAATCTGCATATAAAGATGGTTTTAATGCTTTTACCATATCTACAGAAGATAATCCAAATAATCTACAAATATATTGTTCTTTTGAAGTACATGCCTTCATTAATAAGGTGTTGTAGATAGCATTTTGAATGTTAGCATCTTTACGATCAAAGAATAGTACATAAGGTTTTGATGAAGATGCATGTTCTGACAATCCTGCTAAGGATGCCGTAACATAAAAACCACCTACATGTCCTATCATGACAGGTGCCTTCTCATCTGTATACTTCTCTTCGAAATCCTTTATTACGGTTGTAAAATCATCGGATGAGCATAATTTAACCTTTTCCCCTTTGGCAATTTCTGAATCAAAAGATATTCCATTGTTTTCCAAGTATGTAATAAAACTTGCTTCTCTGAATCTCTTCAAATCATCACTTCTGGCCATGTTTTCCTCCCTAAAAAAAACGGCACTGGTAGCGTCGTTTAGTAAATAAAGCGATTAAGTTGTCCAAACATGATATATTTCATATCATCAACCTACTCTCTATATTGATTGTATCATTTTCGCAATAGGTTTCAAAGTTATTTCAATAAATCATACATAGATTTTACATATTTTTTTCCACAGCTTTTTTCCTCTGGGTCATAAAGTATTGATTTTCCACCATTTTTAAGCCAGTTCATATAATTTCTTTCTTTATCATCTAAAAGAACAACTTTACGGTTTGGAATGTAAACTTCATTCTTTTCTTGTTCTTGTAGAACGAAATGAATAGGTACTTGAAATCCTAAATCTCTCAAAATGATCGTTTTTTCTTTTCCTTCTTCCATGGAATGTATCTTTGGAAGAAAGCCTTGAAGAATTCCCATTTTTTGTAATTCTAATAAAGTTTCCACAGCCCCTGGAATGAACTCACATTCTTGTAAGAATTCACCCCAATGAATTCCATTCAAAAAATCCATCCATTTATCAAAGGATGTTTCTCCTTGCATTTCTTCGTCTAATCGTTTTTGAGAATCTAATACAACTCCATCAAAATCCGATAGAAGGATGTCACCTTTTTCAAAATATTTCATACCGTACCACCCAATTTCATTGTACCATACTCTCTTTTTAAAACACAATGTTGTAATTGACTATATCCTTTTTTTTTGATAAAGTATTAATTGAGAATAGGAGGATGTTCTATGAAAAAATTATTCGTTTTATTATTACTTCCACTTTTATTATTAACGGCTTGTTCTTCAGGAGGAAGTTCCAAATTACTTAGATGTTCTTATGAAGGAAAAGAAGGAGACTATTCTACTATTGAATGGACAAAAGAGCAAACGATTGTAGTTACAACCATTGCTTATGATAGTGAAGAAATTGCTGAACAAAATGAAGAAATCTTTAAGAATGATAAAACCGTTACGAATATTCAAAGAGATGGAAAAATCATCCTTTTAACAAGAACTACTAAAAACAAAAAATCAAAATCTATCGATAGTGTTAAAAGTTCTTATGAAAAAGAAGGATATGAATGTAATATAGAAGATGCTGAAAAATAAGCATCTTTTTTTATACAAAAAAACATGTACTAAGTACATGTTTTATTCTTCATTAATATCAATTAAAGAGAACAAGTCTTTTTTATTATTTAATTCTACAATGTTTAAGATAACTCCTTCTCCTGCGATAATACCACCTAATTCTTCAATCTTGGTTTTAATGGCATTCATGGTGTTTCCTGTTGCGTAGATATCATCTACTAAGTAGAATTTCTTTCCTTTATAAGACTCCTCTACTAGTTTTGGTAATTCTAATACGTCGTCTCCATATTCTTTGGTATAATTTACTTTTCCTTCTACCGTTGTTGGAGGAAGTTTTCCTTGTTTACGAACAGGAATAAATCCTACTCCTAATGAAATCGATAACATAGATCCTAATAAGAATCCTCTTGCTTCCGGTCCTACAATATAATCTACTTCATGCTTTTTAATCTCTTTTACAAACAAGCTATTCATTTCTTTTAATGTTTCTTTTTGTAAAAACAAAGGTGTAATATCAATAAATTCAATTCCTTTTTTAGGAAAATCTTTTTCTGTACGAATATTAAGTTCGCTTTTTAATTTATTCTTTAAAATCTTCATTTTATCACCTCTATTATCATTGTATTTTATTTTGATTTTTCTATCAATCTTTTTTTAAAGAAAAAGAATCTAATGATTAGATTCTTTCTTTTTCAATGGTGTACCCGATGAGAATCGAACTCATGACCTACCGCTTAGGAGGCGATTGCTCTATCCTACTGAGCTACGGATACAAATCGAACTATCTGTAAGTACAGATAGCTCCGTTTTTTACATATATTTTTTTTAATTTGTTGACTGATAATTTTTTAAATTCTTTTTTACCAGATAATTTATATTGAAGGGTTGTGATGGATGTTAAAGTATTGTTTTTGATAGAAGTTGTCATCGTGTAATACTTCTCATTTTTGTGTTTGGATTGTTCTTTTTCTTCCATCTCTTGGAATAACTGTAGTAGTTTTTTATCTTTGGATGTGATCATTTCTGTTGATTCTACTTCGTTTACTTCCCATAAATTGAAATGTACTTTGTAGATATATTCTGCATGTGGATCTCCGGGAGCACTGGATATCGTACAAGTCATTTTTCCAAATGGTGGATTATAAAGAGCAATACAAAGAATGATAAAAAATAACATGGCGATAACAAGTGGGGTTAATTTAATTCTTAGCTCTCTTGTCGACATAACAACACCTCTTTTATATTTCTTGTACTACGGTGATAATCATTGGTTTGGATTCTGTTTCTTCATAGAAGAATTTACCTAATACATCTCTTACATCATTCTTAATTTTTGAATAATCTACACGATGATCATTTTCAGAAATACTTTCTTCAATGACTTCTTTTGAGATTCTTTTGGTTTCTTCTAATAAATCTTGGCTTTCTTTGACATAGATAAATCCTCTTGTTAGGATCTCTGGTCCCCCTAAGATTTCTTTTGTTTCTTTATCTAGAGTACAACTAATAATAACAATTCCATTTTCTCCTAGCATTTCTCTATCTTTTAATACTAGGTTTCCAATATCACTTTGACTTTTACCATCAATTAAGATTTCATCTACTTCGATGTGTTCAGTAGAATTGGTGTTTTCTCCATCTACCATTTCAAATACATCTCCATTTAGTTTTAAAATGATATTTTCTTTTGGAATTCCTAATTCTTCTGCAATTTCTGCATTATTATATTGGTTTCTATATTCTCCTTTTACAGGGAAATAATATTTTGGATTCATTAAATTAATCATTAACATTAAGTCTTCACGTGATGCGTGATGTAGTAAGTGTTTCTTACTAGATAGAGAGATAGCATCTGCTCCTAACATTGCGATTTCATCCATAATAACGGCTGTTCTTTTCTCTATTCCAGGATAACTTGGTTCTGTAATAAAGATGGTATCATTATCATGAATTTGAATATATTTATCGAATCCTTTAATAATTCTTTCTAGATTTGCGAATGGTTTTTCTTTTTCATCTGAAATTAAGATAATGGAATTCTTATTTTCGATATCTGCTAATGTACCAATTCGATCTCTATCAATTGTTAGATATCCATCATCAATCGCACTATTAATCATCTCTTGTAGAGGTTTACCCATAACAACTACTTTTCTATGGGTTTTTGATATTTCATTAAAGATTTCTTGAATACGATAATAGTGTGCTTGATAAATCGTTGCGATAATACGATTATCTGCTTTAGAGATAACATCTCTAATAAAGGAACTTACACGGTTATTAGGAGATGTATGTCCTTGTTTATCTGCATAGAATGATTCACATAATAAACATAATACTCCTTGTTTTCCTACATAAGCTAATTTTCCAATATCCGTTTTATAAGCACCCATCATCGTCGAATCAAATACAAAGTCTCCTGTGTATACGATGGCTCCATCTGGTGTATATAATACATAGCAAACTGCTTCTGGGATGGAGTGTGTTACACTGATTGGGAAGATTGCATTATGCCCAAAATCTAATTTTACGTGTGGTTTAATTTCCGTTAAAACAACCTTTTCTAATAGTTCAGGTTCCATATCTTTTTTGGCAATCTTTAATGTTAGTCTTGTTCCATAAACTGGTACTTCTGGAATTACTTCTAATACATCTGCAATTCCTCCAATATTACCATCATGTCCATGGGTTAAAAAGATTCCTTTAATCTTATTTCTATTTTGTACTAAATAATCAATATTGGGAATAATATAATCTATTCCTAAATTGATATCATTATCATACTTTAGGCCTGCATCAAATACAAATATTTCTTCATCTACGTTTACAACGTACATGTTTTTACCGTTCTCATTTAATCCACCTAAAGCAAATATTTTAATTTTACTCATAAGTCCTTCCTTTCTTTTGATTTTTCTATTCTTTTTATATTATATCATGAAATACATGCCATGATAAGCACAAACAGCTATATCATTATAACAAATTTTCATCGAAAAAAAAAGACTATCTTTTGATAGCCAATTTTTCTAATGCATACTTCGCAGCTTCTTGTTCTGCTTCTTTTTTAGAAGATCCTACTCCTGTACCATATACGATATGATCAATCACAACATCAATCGTGAATGTTTTATTATGAGCAGGTCCTTCTTCTTTCTTTGTAATATACTCTAATGACTTTTGTTCTGTTTGAACAAATTCTTGTAGACTACTTTTATAATCACTAAAGAATGTGATATTTGGATTTTCCATGTATGGAACAATAATCTTTAAAATGACATTCCTTGCGGTTGCGTAACCTAAGTCTATATAGATAGCTCCCATTAGTGCTTCAAAAATATCTGCTACTATGGCTTTTTTAGGAGATTCTCCGTCTTTTTGTTCTCCATGACCTACGAGTATATATTTTTGAAGTCCTAAGTCTGTTGCATAACTATAGTTTGCATTTTCACATACATAGGTTGCTCTTACCTTTGTCATTTCTCCTTCACTATCTTTGTGATGTTTATATAAATAATCTGCCATGACTAAGTCTAGTACTGCATCTCCTAAAAATTCTAATCTTTCATAATCTCCTTTTACTTTATGTTCATTGACATAAGAACT
>CAMIXP010000052.1 GCA_946402785.1 uncultured Caryophanales bacterium
TCATACTTCACAATATTCCACATATGATAATCTTCTGATTCTCCATTGACAATATAAGACTCTATTCCAATACGAGAAAAAATAATTTGACTGGCTTTCGCAAATCCAGCACAAACAGCATTCTTTTTAATAAAAACATTATAGGCAGATTGATTCTTTGCGGTATAAGTAAAGTAATGATCATACGTACTGTGATTTCCTATCCAATCATATACATATAATATCTTTTCTTTATCATTCATGTTTTTAGTTTCTTTTTCAATCTTGGAAAGCATTTTATTTATTTGCCAAACACCTGTATAATCTTTTAATAAAGAATGATAGGCAGGATGAAGTCTTAAAACAAACTTGCCGTTAGAATAATGCCAACTATATCCAGCATAATTCATTAGTTCTGGATGATCTACATAAATGGCTTCACTCGCATAATGAATAATATCGCCACAATCCTCATAATCAACACAATGAAAACGATCCATATCAATGACAGAACGATTCTTATGTTTAATAGAACGATCTAAGATATAATCATACATAGCTTGATCATCTTCTCCCAAGAACTCATGATAAATTCTCTCATCACTTTCATATAACGAATTCACAACATGATTACTGGTATCTCGAAGACCGATACAAAAATCAAACACTCCGTATGCTACACAAATCAAGATCACAATAACCAATATTTTCTTTTTATTCATTTCAATCACCCTGCTCCAAAGATTCTTTGAAGTATTTTATTATCATATTTACCTTCATCATTATTATTTAAATCAACAGACTCTGTTCTACCTGGTTGATAATCAAACCGGTATGATAAGTTATGCATTAACCACTCTAAACGCATAGACTCTGTCGTACGATCCCAATCACTAGGATCTTGTCTTTCATATTCTTGTAAGACCTCAATCACATCATTACGATCTTTCGGAGTACAAATTCCACAAGAATAATAAATTTTCATATTAGGATCCTTTTTAGAATGTCTTTCATCCTCCACCAATATCATATTATCACCTAAAGGAATACTTTCTAAAAAGTGAATATCTCCAATATAAATCTTCCCACAAGAACATTCAGCAAACGCATCTTCATTTGGTAATAATTGATAATTTGCGTGATATTGTGGTTTTAAACAGAAAGGAGTTGCTAAGGCAATAAACAAACTCACAGCTGCTAATTTACGTTTAAATTTTTGATTCATAGAAACCCCCTATCAAGATTATTTTTTTCGACAAGAAACAAACCATAAGAAATAAGATATTCCATAGGTTGCTAAAAATACAATTGGTACTACATAATAAATACTAGAAGCACCAGCTCTTAAAAATCCATAAAAGTCATAATGCGGAGAAACGATATGATTTTCCATATGAGTAAAAATAGAAGTCATATAAAAAATCGCATAGATTCCCATCGGAACCAACCCTAAGAAAGTCATTTTATAGGGCATCGTTCTCTTTTCAAAAAAGATAAAAGAAATAGCACTAAGAACTGGAACCATAAAATGAAAGAATAAGTTACTATTCTGATAAAATGCAAAAAATGGAAACTTAGAAGTTGGTGCTAAGAAGAAGGCAGTTACAAAGAAAGTTAATAAAACACCAACACATGCCATAAATTTTAAAATATGTAGCCATTGGGGAATTTCTTTTTTGAAAAATACATAGATTAAAAAAATCAAAGAAGTCATTCCTACAAAGATATTAGAATCAACTGTAAAATATTTAAAGTTCTCCCATCCACTTGTTTCTAATATTAATTGTTGTGTCATAAATCGTATACCACAAACCATGAAAACAACACCAATCAATGCAAGAATAAAAACAAGTGCATTGAATAGAATTGCTAATTTTTGATGTTTCAAAGCATCACCCTCTAACACTTGTTATTATACCATAAGAAAATGAATCCAAAAAGGGATTCATTTCTTTTTTCTTTGTTCATTTTGCTTTAAGATTTCTTGTACGCTTTTTTCATTTCCATGATTTGTTGGAACATAGTATTTTTTATTCTTTAAAGAATCTGGTAAACACTGCATATCCGTAATACCACCATAGTTATGTGCATACTTATATCCTTTACCATAACCAAGTTCAGAATCTAACTTTGTCTCAGCATTTCTAAGATGTAAAGGAACTGGTTCATTCGCTGTTTTTATGGCATCCGATGCAGCGGCATCATATCCAACATATAAAGCATTTGATTTTGGAGAAACACTCAAATATACAACCGCTTGTGCAAGATTCACATTACATTCTGGAATTCCAATAAAAGTTACAGCTTGATAAGCACTAACAGCTTGAACCAAAGCATTGGCATTTGCCATACCAATATCTTCAGATGCAAAACGAACCAAACGTCTTGCCACATACTTTGGATCTTCTCCTGCTTCCAACATTCTCGCTAAATAATACAAAGCCGCATCCGGATCACTATTTCTCATAGATTTATGCAAAGCAGAAATTAAATTATAATGTTCTTCTCCATTTTTATCATATAAGAAAGTTTTCTTTTGAAGAACACTTTCTAATTCTTTCTTCGTTAATTTTTTCTTTTTCCCCTTACCAGTAACAGTATTAATAAAATTCTCTAAAGTATTTAAAGCGTTACGCGCATCTCCATTACAGATATTCGCAATAATTTCAAAACAATCTTCATCAATAGAAGTAGTTGGATATACCCTCTCCATAGCACGTTTTAAAATCGTCACAATATTTTCTTTGGATAAAGAATGGAGAACATATACTTTCGTTCTAGAAAGTAAAGCAGAATTCACTTCAAAAGAAGGATTCTCAGTAGTTGCTCCAATGAGAATAATCGTACCATTTTCTACATAAGGCAAGAAAGCATCTTGTTGAGCTTTATTAAACCTGTGAATTTCATCTACAAATAAGATGGTTTTTTTACCCATACTTTTATTATATTTCGCAATTTCAAATATTTCTTTTACTTCTTTCACACCAGAAGTAACGGCAGATAATTCATGGAAACTAGATTGTGTTTTTTCCGCAATAATTTTTGCCAATGTTGTTTTTCCAACCCCAGGAGGTCCCCAAAAAATCATAGAAGAAATTTGATCAGAGTCAATCATCTTACGAATAGAAGAATCTTTCCCAACCACTTCTTCTTGACCAACAAAATCATCTAAAGTTTTAGGTCTCATTTTATCTGCTAAAGGTTTAAATTGTGAATCATCAATATCCATATCAAATAAATTCATGTGAATCACCTATTACTATTATAACAAAAAAAGAAAAGGATTTTTATCCTTTTTCTATTTGTACTAATTTTTGATCCTCAAATGTATAAATCACTTTATTGATTGGATAATTAATAATTCCATCTTCAAAGTATTCTCCAACAGATTCATAAGGGTAAACAGAATAAATATATCCATCATATATAATTCCCTCTACCGTTGTAATAACAACTTTCTTTCCCTCTACTTTGATATCAATAATTTCTCTAGAAATAGAAGTATTACCTTTTTCAAGTAATCGATTTGTCACATAAGATTCTAACTTATCGAAATAACGAACTTTATTTCCATTATAATCAAAACTTACTTCTTTGCAGCCTTTTCCAAACAAATGACTACAAGCATCTCCTAAAGAACTTTGATCAATCACATGATAATCATCTTCTACTTCTAGCTTTTCAAAATTCATAGAATTTAAAGAAAAATAATTTTTGATTTCATCTGTTAGATTTCCTTGATAAAAATCTTCTAAATAAGCAGATTGATCTGATAAAACATAATCATTTAAATAAGAAGCATATTCTCCCTTTAACTCTTCTAGTGTTGGTTCATGAACTTCTTCTACTTCTTCTTTCTTCTCCGTCTTTTCTACCACTTCTTCTTTGGATTCAACTGGATGAAAGAATTGATCAAAATAATGTTCTGTATAAAGTAAATATGTTAAGAAAAGAATCAAAGCAAAAAACAACAATAAGAAAATATTTTTAATGAGAATCTTTCTGTTTTTTTCACGAATTAATCTTCGATTTGCTTTATCAATTTCTTCTAAAAACTCTTTTTTTACCTTTTCTGTTACAGACTTTTCAATTCGCTTATCCATTTCCAAATCTACATAATCCATAACTTCTTTTTTCATCGCATTGGTATCTACTACAACCACATTTGATTCTTCTTTTTTTGCTTTTGCCATAACCTAACCCTCCTAATATTAGTATAAATGCTTTCAAAATAAAAAACAAGATTTCATTGAAATCTTGTTAAAAACGTATTTCTTTTGGTGCATTTACAAAAGAAGAAATCGTAGCCTTTCCATGTTCCATATAAAGTAACAATGTATTATCATCATTTTCGTTATACATTCCTCTAAGTTGTGGATTACGATCTAAGAAGAACTTCTTTGCTTCCACACGTTCATCAGCTTTTAATTCCCCTTCTAAACGAATCCATACTTCTCCTTGAGCTGCAGCACAAATTTCTACTTTTGGATTTTTCTCAATTTGTTTCGCAACATTCTTCTTTTTACCAGTTAGAAAATAAATCTTATCTTCGTAAATTTCAATCACACCAAATGGTCTAACTCTTGGTTGATCTCCCTCTTCCGTTGCTAAGAAAAAGCAACCACAGCGTCTTAAAAAATCATATATCTCTTTCATAATTCCTCCTATTTCGTATAGTCTTCAATTAAAGATTCCCATTCCTCTTCTCGAATCATCTTTTCCATTTCCATTTTATATTCGATGGGAACTAACAAACAAGGTTCTCCAAAATGATATGGTAAAAATAAAACAGAATGAGGATTCACCGCAATCACACGGATCGAGTTCCAAGGAATCGAATACGGATGTTTTTCTCTCTTCACATGAATAGCGTCTTTATCTGCCGTAATGGTCATTTTTCCATCTAGCAAAGTTTCTGTATCTTGATAAAATTTCCATTTTGCATAAATCCATCGAAATAAAGAAAAAGATAAAAATACAAATAAACAAAGAGAAAACAAACAGGAAAGGAAATCTCTCTTTAATAGAAAAATAATTCCAATCACTGATAGTAATAATAAGACCCATAAAATACATCCAAAAATCATTTTCCAATCTCTCATACGATAAGATGGTTGGATAGGAGCATTCGGTTTTCTTAGTACTTTCATCAAATATAAGAAAGTAATATGACTACCCTCTTTGATTGTTTCTTTTGGTAGATAAGGAACTGAAACTTTCATATCATCACCAAATTTATTATATCATACTTCTCCTTGGTACTTATATAACTTTTTCACAATCGGATTATAATCAACTCCTGATAGATCCATTCCCTTTGAATCAGCAATATACTTTGTTAAATACATAGACTGAACAAGTCCAGAATAATCTCCTAATAATCCTTTTTCACAAGGAATACGAACCACCTCTCGATAATACGGAGCAATCTCTTTTAACAATAATTCATCTAATTCCGTATGCGTATCAAAATAAATCGCAATACTAGGATGGTTCTTGCACATCGTACTTCTACCATGACAATAAGAATATTTATCATGCACAACAGGAATACCAATTCCCGATTCCGTAATCGTTGACTCTAAATATTTAGCCGCAGTACTTGTATCAATTCCACTAAAGATTTCAAAAACAGGTACACTTGTATCAAAAGAAAAATCATGTTTTTGTAATCGCTCTAATACAAGATCCTCTCTTCCATCTAAATAATAATCCATTAAGATACTACAAGGAACCAACGTCGCTGCTAAAGAGATAAAACTCTTCTCTGGATTACGACAAGTATAAGTAATGTTATGAACATCTTCTCTTTCATTTTTCTTTGCGCTTAATAAATAATGCTTTAAATCATTTAAAAATGATAATTGTACACCATAATTATTACCAGAATAACTGCAAGATAATACATTGTGATATCCATCAAAACCTCGGTAAGCAAAATCTCTTGGCTCTGTGTTTTGCGTAATAATATGATTCTTTTCACGAAGTACCTTACTAGCCATTTCAGATACAACACTAGATCCACCTACTCCTGAAACAAGAGTTGGTTGTTGTAGGTTTTTGAATTCATAAAACATCCTATCAAGATCAGAATCAACAAAAGCATCTTTTACCCTTTCTTCTAATTTTTCAAAATTATAATTTCCATTCTTTTCCATAAAAAATCCTCCTTAAGTATAAAGTAATACTTAAAGAGGAAATATTTCGTCACTATCAAAATTATTTGACTTCAATAGGTGGAGCTGTTGTAGGTTCTTCAGGTTTTGTCTCTTCTGGTTTTGTAATTGGCTCACCTGTGTTTGGATCAAACTTAGCTTCTGGTGTAGTAATTGGTTGACCAGTGTTTGGATCAAACTTAGCAACTACTGTAGCAGGAGCATCTGGAGCAGCATTAATTTGTTTTTCAAATAATTTAACTGCGATATCTCCAACAACAGGTACAAGTGGATCTGCATCATCTTTTAATGCTTTAACAAGACCAATAATTCTTAAAGCGAAGCATAAAAGACTAAAGATACTTGCTAAGAAAGAAATACTAAATCCAACAGCTGCATACATAATACCACTCATAATACCAATAATAATACCGAATGCTAAATCAGCAACAGAAATGGTAATAGCTTGTGCAGCATGTGTAACATCTCTCTTATTGTTATCTTTGAATGCAAACATAACAATTAATCCACCAATCCAACCTAAAAGATAAGATAAGACTCCTTTTGCTTTACTATTCATTTTCATCTTCCTTTCTATATTATTATTATCCCATTTTAAAAACATAAAATCAATAAAAAAGTTGTAGAACAACTACAACTATAAAAATAACATGTATAATACTCCAACAACAAGAATAATCGTAAAAGCAATAATACTTGTTTTACTAATGGTTACTTTTTGTAAATCTTCTATCTCTAATTGATTCTTTGTTTCTACATATTTAAGTCCAAATAATTTCTTGCTACTAAGATCCTCTTCTGAATATAAACCAAAAGCTGTAGGATTATCATATTCACAATATTCAAATCCTTTAATACCTAAGAAATCTAAGAACATAATAATATCTCCCGCACATCCAGATATATTCACAATGGATAAAGCAATCAAGATAGGCCAATCCATCAAAATACCAATAACGTATGTTACAATACCAATCCAAAAGAATGGAAATAATAAAGAGATTAAGATGTTTTTCTTCGTAATATTTTGTTTACATAAACAACACAATACCCCTTTTTCAATATGAGCTCCAAACGTAATACGATCCCATTTTGCTCCAAATAAGACATAACCAATACTATGTAAAATCTCATGAAAAATAAGATAAGGAACCATTAAAATAAAAATAAGTCCCATCGGATAATTCCAATTATCAATTACCCCTATTTTATAAAACCATAACGTTAATAAAACAGGTAAAATAAATAAAAGAATAGAAACAACATTTAACACATTCATGTTCATTTCAAACAAATAATATTTTTTCTTTTTCATATCATCACCTACTATTAAATCGTATCACAAAAAAGAAAAATATTCAAACAAACAAAAACGAATCTTTCGATTCGTTTTATTCACTACGTAAAGCAAGAACAGGATCTTGTTTAGCTGCCTTACTAGATGGAATTAATCCACCAATCAATGTAAGAATTGTACTTAGAATTACAAGAGTAATCGCTCCTGCCATTGGAAGGACAGCTGTAATATTTGGATTATTCGTTAATGCATGAATAATCGCATTAATTGGAATTAGTAACATGAAAGATACAACAACTCCAATTAATCCTGACAAGAAACCAATAATAAAGGTCTCTGCATTAAAGATAGAAGCAATATTCTTTTTAGATGCACCAATTG
The DNA here is from genome assembly GCA_946402785.1 of uncultured Caryophanales bacterium. Classification (GTDB taxonomy): domain Bacteria; phylum Bacillota_I; class Bacilli_A; order RF39; family UBA660; genus UBA3789. The sequence continues at coordinate 7,834 of CAMIXP010000052.1, forward strand.
CTCTTAAAATACCAATCTCTTTCGTTCTCTCTAAAACAGAAATATAAGTAATAATTCCAATCATAATAGAAGAAACAATTAATGAAATACTAACAAAAGCAATTAATACATAACTAACACTATCTACAATAACTTTAACAGAAGAAATAATAATACTGGTAATATCCGTATATTCAATTACTTTTTCTTCATCTTCTTTTTTCATACGTTCATTATAATCATTTAAGAATTGAACAAATTCTTCTTTCGAAGCAAAATTCTTAAAGTAGAAATAAATAGAGGTTGGATTATCACGATCTTGATATCCTAATTCTAATAAATTCGTATTCGCATCTCGAATTTGAGAAGAAGAACTCATAGCACTGAAAATTCTTTTAATATCATCTTCAGTTAGATTGAAATGGAAAGCACCCGCAATCTTTTCTTGGTCAACATGGAATGCATTGGCAATCACACCCATCATATCACCAACAAGTTCCCCTACTTTTCCAAGAATGGTTTTTTGCATATTAGCTTCTACCATTTGTTTTCCAAACTCTTCTGTCATAGAAGAAAATTCTTCTTGAGAAGCAACTGTATCAATCATAGGATCAACGGCACTAGAAGCAATCATCGCACTATGTTCTTCTGTATCAGGACTCATCATCATAACATATCCCTTTAAGAATCCTTTGAT